>JBBSEU010000095.1:0-18638 GCA_038239365.1 Aggregatilineales bacterium | reverse complement strand
TCGGGCTGGTGGACGTTGCGCGGCATGGCGACCCTCGGCGACTACTTCGCGGGCAATATTTACGAAGTAGAGCGCGCCCACCGCATCATGGAACTGGCCGCCAAAGTCGCGTCACTGGCCGATGAAGAACACACGCCTACGCAGATCAAAGCGATGTTTGATGAACGTCCCTGGTTTCGCATTTCGCCCGTGAACGGCGTCGAGGCGGCGGTGTTCAATCCGGCTGGCGAAATTCTCTTAATCAAGCGCAAAGATAACCAACATTGGGCGATACCCGGTGGCGTGGCCGAAGTCGGTCAAACACTGCCCGAAGGTGCCTTGCGCGAACTCTGGGAAGAAGCCGGGTTGCGCGGTGAAGCAGTGCGCTTGCTTGGCATGTTCGATAACCGTCTGTGGGGTGAATATTTCAAAGTTCACTCCACGATTATGGTCTTTCTGGTCGCTTGCCGAGACTTCACGCCAACGCCTGGTATCGAGATGCTTGACGCAGGCTTTTTCTCCGCCGATCAGTTACCGCAACCACTGCACCCCGGCCACGACAGGCGCGTCCCGGTTTGCTTCACGCTTTACCAGACTGGCACAACTCACATGGATCCCGCCAACTCCTACGATGCTGACATGCCCATGCACCAACGCGAATAATTGTTATGCAATTTTTCACAAACTATTCGACTATACAACTCACCTGCAAACACCTGCTTAGCAGGTGACTTTTATTGAGAAAGGCCATTGATCATGATCCACTTCGCTAAAACGGCTTTTGTTTTTCCCGGTCAGAGTTCGCAAATTGTCGGCATGGGTTCAGACTTCGCCCGCCAGTTTCGCGCCGCTGCTGCCATCTTTGAGCAAGCCGATCACATTCTCGGTTTGCCATTCAGCCAACTCATGTTTGAAGGCCCCGCCGCTCAGTTGGATGATACGCTCAACACGCAGCCCGCTTTATACATCACCAGCATTGCCATTTTGCGCGTCCTTGAAGCCGAATTTGGCGCGTTGAATCCAGTTGGCGCGGCAGGTCATAGCCTGGGCGAATTGACCGCGCTCACTGCGGCGGGTTCGTTGCCCTTCGATTCTGGCTTGCGATTAGTCCGTGAGCGCGCCCGCCTGATGAAAGAAGCAGGCGCAGCGCAGCCCGGCGCAATGGCCGCACTGCTCGGCCCGACTGTCCCCGAAGTGCAAGCCGTCTGCGATCAGGCTAGCACCGACACAGGCAAACCCGTTGTCCTGGCAAACGATAATTGTCCCGGCCAAGTCGTCATTTCCGGCGATGTGGACGCACTCGAACGTGCCCTTGTGATCGCCAAAGAGCGCGGTGTTAAGCGGGCGCTCAGGCTGGCCGTGAGCGTTGCCGCCCATTCGCCGCTGATGGCGCGCGCCTCTGACGATTTCCGTAAACTGCTCGATTCAACGCCCTTTGCGGTGCCGCGTTTCCCGGTGATCGGCAATGCCGACGCGAAAGCCTTCAAAACGGTTGATGATATTCGCGTCGGGCTTGGCAAGCAGTTAGTATCCCCGGTTCGCTGGACAGAATCGGTACAGGTGTTGCGGGCATTGGGCGCGACCACATTTATCGAGATCGGCTCAAAGGATGTGCTAACTGGCTTGCTCAAACGCATTGACCGCGAAGCCGTTGGTATCGCCCTCAACAGCCCCGAAATACTGAACACCCTTCGCACGAGTCCATGAACTACCTTGCCATGCTGTACGATCTGATCGATCACCTAACCTCGGAAGCGTACCAGCCGACTCTAACCGCGAATTTTTAGCCGTGCCGGGGACATGAATCCCCGGCTCTCGACACATCAGGCCGCTTACGATATGCTTTGCCCCACGCTTTGCGCCGCATCGGGATGGGCAGATCGTGAACACATCAACCTCACAGAAAAAAGTATTCATCAGCTATAAACGCGAAGACCGCCCGCGCGTCAAGATATTGGCCGAAAACCTGCGCCGGGCACGCCATACCGTCTGGTATGACGAGTCACTCCAGGTGGGCGATCACTGGTGGGACACGATTTGCGAACAGATCGAAGCCTGTGATGTGTTCGTGTTCGCCATTTCGCAGCGATCCCTGCGCTCTGTGCCGTGCCAGCGCGAACGTGAATACGCCGCCAAACTTGGCAAGCCGCTGCTGCTCATCAAGGTTGGCGCACTGACCGCGATTCCGCAGGAATATCAACTCATTCAGTTTGGCGATTTCAGCCGGAGCGATACCAGCCAACTGATTGATCTCATTGGCGGGATCAATGCCGCGCCACACGCCCCACCCGTACCTGCGAACGTGGAACGCCCCAAACCGCCTGTCGCGCCGATTGACGACATCGCGGCGATTCTGGATACACAATCCGATCTCAAATTCGAGGATCAAAGCGCCCTGTTATTTCGATTGAAGGCGCTTCTCAACGAGCCGAAAAACCGCGTCGAAGCCTTGCGCCTGATCGGAGTCTTGCTCAAAAAGACGCAGTTCACCCAGATTCGGGATGAGTGTCAATCGCTGCTGCCTGCCTCAAACGGCTTAAATCGGCGGGTGCTGTCGATGATTGGCATATTGGCACTTCTGGCAATTATTGGGGGGGGCATCGCCTTGTTCAGCAATAGGGCAGGCACGCCGATCCCATCCCCTACCCCAACCAATTCGCCCGCTGCCACCTCGATCCCAGCCACCACTGCGATTGCATTAGCCGCAACGACGCTGCCAGCGGCCACCACCACGCCGATCCCGCCAACACTAACCCCAACGCCCTCGGCCACGCCCACAGCGACGCGCACCCTATCACCCACCTTGCCGCCTGCCGTGACCATTACTGATGTGACGCAATTAAGCGTTGAGCAGATTGCGGATACTCAGGATGCTGGCGATAGACTGGCCGAAATTTTCAATCAGACCAGCACTGCTACGCTCTGGACGAAAACCCCGACAGCGACTCGGACAGCCACGCCGGATTTCAACGCCAGTGCCGTCGCCTTGCGGACTCAGCGAGCAGTGGCAACGACAGCACAGTTCAAAGCCAACCAGACCAGCACCGCGACACGCTGGACAAAAACCCCGACAGCGACGTTTACGCCGTCCCAGACGTGGACATGGACGCCCAGTCTTACTTATACTTACACACCTAGCGCAACGCCCACCGCTACACCTTTACCCGCCGGGGCGACCATGACCGACCCTAAAGGCGTCAGTATGGTCTGGGTGCCGCCCGGAACGTTCCTAATGGGCAGCGACAAATCGAAAGACACTCAGGCCAGCGATGATGAAACGCCCCAAAGCAGCATCACCCTTGAAAAGGGCTATTGGATCGACCTGACCGAAGTCACCAACGAAGCCTACCAACGGTTCATCGACGCGAAGGGCTACACGCTGGACGAGTTTTGGACAGACGCCGGCAAGGACTGGAAAAAGACGAGTACAGGTCCCAAGAGTTATCCCAATGCGACTGATCCCAAACAGCCGCGTGTGGGTGTGACCTGGTACGAAGCCTATGCTTTTTGTGCGTGGCGCGGCGGGCGCTTGCCAACCGAAGCCGAATGGGAGTATGCCGCGCGTGGTACAGACGGACGGATTTACCCCTGGGCAGATGGCAAACTCGACGCCAGCAAAGCGGTCTATTCGGTAAGTCAAGCGGCGGCGGTGGGCAGCAAACCTGCTGGAAAGTCGTGGGTGGGCGCGCTGGATATGATTGGCAACGTTTGGGAATGGACAAACACCATTTATGATACCAAAGCGTTTCCCTACCCGTTTAAAGCAGATGGTAGAGATAATACAGACGGTAATAGAACGCGCGTGCTGCGGGGTGGCTCGTTCTTCTACTACGAATCGATCCTTCGCGCGGCGAGGCGGTACTGGGTCGTTCCTTACATCGAGGACAGCTTCCTGGGTGTCCGTTGCGCCCGCTCTTGATGTTACTGATTTTCTGTCTTCTGATATTCTGATCTTCTAACTTCTGTTTTCTGATCCTGGTCAGGCTGTTGTGTTTGAAGATACGCCGATCCCCTGTAAAATTTCGGCGAAGCCGAATCGCCAAAAATGGTTTTTTGAAGGGGATCCGAGGATGAATGTAGAAGGCGGACAATCACCTATTTTCGTTAAAACGGAAGTGTTTATGAAGTGGTTGTTTGAACACACCCGCAAATTCCCAAAAAGCGAGCGATTTCGGCTTGCCAAACAGATCGATGATGCCATGTTCGCGTTTCATGCGGCGCTGTTGGCGGCAGCCTATCGCCCTGACGAAGCGCGCGAACATCTCTTGCAAGCCGACCTGGAATTGAGTAGACTCCGCGCCTATCTTCGGCTGGCGCTGGAAATGCGCCACACCGCGCAAGGACAGTTCGGTTTTGCGGCCCAGCGGACAGCGGAGTTGGGTAAACTGCTTGGCGGTTGGCTGAAGACTCTCAAAAAGGCATAGCGCAGGGTTTCGACCCTGCATATGTGGGGACGCCGGGGTGCGCGCGTGCTGCGGGGTGGCTCGTTCAACAACAACGAATCGAACCTTCGCGCGGCGAGGCGGAACAGGAACGATCCTAACAACGAGAACAACAACCTGGGTGTCCGTTGCGCCCGACCTTACTCAATCGAGAGGGTGAAAGCCCGCTCCCGGCCAGAATGTGGCGTTTCTACGGAATCGTCACCAGTGCCCGGAGTAAGAGCGCCGGCTGTTCCCGCCCAAACAAGCGGGCAAATACCAAAGCGAGTCGCCTGTACTGGTAATCTTCGGATGAACGTTCAGGCGACTCATTTTATGGCAAACGGCGCTTCAGCTTGATCGGTTTGAAGATCGCCTTTCGCAGCCCCCAGGTATCACCGTGCATGACGTGGCCGACCCACGCGCGTATACTGACATCCAGCACCGATTGATCGACTTCGCCGCGTTCAAAACGTTCATAAAGCGTGTACAGGTGGCGACGAAAAGCGATGCCCTTCACTCGTTTCAAGCGCCGATGATCCGGGTAAACCACGAAGCCCAAAAACGAAATGCCGTGTCTGACCGGCTGTGGTTGGGCGCGCTGCAAACCGCGTGGCCTTTCGGCGGCACTAAACAAATCGTCGCCGGGAAAAATCCGCAGCACATATTCATCATCCAGAACGCCCGCGCCGCTATCGATAATCAAATAGCAAAGTCGAAGCACCTGACTATCGGTAATTGTGACCGCCAGAATGCCCTTTAGAATGGCATGATCAATACTCGGAAAGAACTGCCGAATATCACATTGCAGAACATACCGATAGCGTTGCATGAACTGTGTGCAGCGGTCAAGAGCGGCGTGCGTGCCCCGCCCTGCCCGGTTCGCATAACTATCACTGATGAATTTACGCTCATAGATCGGGATTAACACGCTGCATAGGGCATGATGCACGACCCGATCTCGAAACGGCGCGGCGCTAATCTTGCGGCGTTTCGGATCATGAATCATAAAACTCCGATACCGACCCGGTTGATAGGTTTCGCTGGATAGCTGATTGTATAGATTAGTAAGTTCAGCGTCCAAATGTTGTTCAAATTCGGCAGCCGTCAGCGTGTAACGCTTTCCACGCTGCGCCAGTGTCCAGGCTTCCAGCAAGCGCCGAAAATCAGCGATACGGTGATACAGATTACGATAGGTTCTCAATGTCTACACAACGCCAATGGTCTGCACACCTTCCTCAAAACAAAAAGCCCTGGTTATGCTCAATTTTCCATGTATCGCTTAATTTCTGTTAGCGTCCTGTCTGTTTTTCGTTTGCTAGCGAACCTCATACACCTGCATCACCTGCTAAGCAGGTGAAACACCGCTGCTAACAATCTGTTTTGATGCGTTTGTCCAAATAACAAATCGGCCAAAGGTTGTCTCAGCCCGCGATTCTGGGCTATAGTTCCAGGCCATGCACATTGACGTATTCACCCTGTTTCCGGGGATGTTCGACGGCCCGCTGACCGAAAGCATCCTCAAACGCGCCCAGGAAAATGACCTGCTGCGTGTGGCTTTGCACAACATCCGTGACTATGCAACGGACAAGCATCACGTCACCGACGAACCCCCCTACGGCGGCGGCGGCGGCATGGTGATGAAAGTCGAACCGATTGTGAGTGCCGTCGAGTCGGTGTTGGGGACAGTACGCGAAGGATTGCCTGTACTTCTGATGACGCCGCAAGGCCGCGTGTTCAATCAAACGATTGCGCGCGAACTGGCGCAGCACGAACGACTGGCGATCATCTGTGGCCGCTACGAAGGGATTGATGAACGAGTGCGGCAGCTTATCGTTACGGATGAGATCAGCATTGGCGATTATGTACTGACAGGCGGCGAACTGCCCGCAATGGTCTTGATCGATGCAATTGCCCGACATATTCCGGGCGTACTCGGATCGGCCTGGGCAGCCGATGACGACTCACATGCAACCGGATTGCTGGAACATGCGCTGTACACCCGCCCGCCATCGTTTCGCGGGCTGGACGTGCCGCCCGAACTGGTCAATGGTCATGCCGCGCGCATCGAAAAGCTGCGACGACGTGATGCGCTCCGGCGTACCTGGGAACGCCGTCCCGATCTGCTCATCAAAGCGAAACTGACCGAAGACGAGCAATATTTTCTGGCAGAACTGGCGAAAGGATCAACTCGAAAGCGTTAGACGGAAGGGATAGATAATGCTCGATACAAGCTGGATTCGGAAGCGGCTCACCGACGAGGTGGGGTTTGTCGAAGATGATTTATTGCGTCTGTATGGCGTAACGGCAGCGGAGTTGGATAGTTATCTGGCCGGGTTGGGACGCACGCCTCCCGAAGCGGCCAGCCGTGTTCTCTCCGATGTGGACGCGGTACGAGTGGGCTACCGCACCTTTCAAGTCAGCGATGAACAGATCGAAGCGATCCGTGCGCTGCTGGCAACGTGCCGCTTCACGCCGCTGAACTCGATGGAGACGGCCACCCATCAGCGCGCGTGGCACTTGAGCGGCGATGATGCTCAATGGGTAGCCTATCGCGCTTCGGATGTACTTGGCCTGGACTTCGAGGCCAGCGACGTACTCCGTTTGCGCCTAAATCGGCTGGCGATCTGGACGGGTGATGATGTGCCGCCGTTCGATGATCAGTTTCGGGATCGGGTGGCCGATGTGACGTTCTACCTGGCTGAACTGAGCGGGATTCTGTAGATCAATTTCAAAGGCGGGTTATGCGTCCCTATATACTTTTTTTACTGCTGATTCTTACGCTCAACATTTTCCCGACGCGCGCGACTGACGCATCGCCCACCTTTCAGGATACGAAACGCTATGAACGTTACCAAGAAGTCGAACTGACCTTCCCGGACTCGACAACTTACAAGAATCCCTATGATCCGGCACAGGCTGATGTGCAAGTGACGTTCAGCGCGCCCGACGGCAAACAGATTGATGTACTGGGCTTCTGGATGCAACCCTATCGCCAAATCTGCACCGAAAACTGTACCGCCGAAAAACTGCAAACCGATGGCGATCCGGGTTGGCGCGTCCGGTTCACACCGACGATCCCCGGCACATGGCGTTATGCGGCGACCATTCGAGATGTGAGCGGAACGCGCGATCTGGGTCAGGGACAGTTCGATGTTGTTGATTCAAAGCGCGCTGGTTTTATTCGGGTTGCCAGCAACAATCACTACTTCGCTTATGATAACGGCATGGCCTATTTCCCGGTGGGCAGCAATTTGGGCTGGTCGTGGAATGGTGGCGGTGGCACGTTCACCTACCAACGCTGGCTGAGCGATCTGCACCGGATGGGCGCAAACTATGGGCGACTGTATGTAGATGTGCCCTGGTTCATCAGCCTCGAATCGAAGCCACCCGCAGGCGACTACACGGCGGCGCAGCAGGATGCCTGGCGGTTAGACACGATTTTGCAAACTGCCGAGGAACAGGGCATCGCGCTGCAACTTGTTCTGTTGTGGAGTCAAATGCTCAGCAGCTACAGCGGCCCGCCCGTCAATATCCCCAGCGCGCCGGGGCGTCCCGATACCCGCGCCGATTGGGGCAGCAACCCATATAGCGCGGTTTATGGCGGGCCGCTGAGCGGGCCAGCCTTGTTTTTTAGCAGCGAAACAGCGCGTCAGTTGTTCCGGCGACGATTGCGTTACATCGCGGCGCGATGGGGCTACAGCACCAGCATATTCGCCTGGGAAATGATCGATCAATTGGATCGCCCGGCAGCTTTCAATGTCGACGCCCCCGCTGATTGGCTCAAGGACGCGGTTGGCTATTTGCGCCAAACCGATAGTGTTCAGCATTTGATTACGGCGGGCGTTCGAGACAACGCCAAAGCCGGATTACTTGACTCCGCTGCTCTTGATTTTCGTCAGGCGCGTTACTATCAGCGCCGCCCGCTGGATACCGCCGTCGATCAGGTTACAGGGGCGCTGGGTGTTCTCAATCCGTTGATCAATAGCGCCGAACGCCCGGTCTTGCTGAGCGAATTTTCGCTGAATCCCTGGTTCGAGCCTGCCAGCGACGATCCAAGCGGCGTGCATGTGCGCGAAACGATGTGGGCGGCGGCGCTTTCCGGGTCGGGGGGCAGCGCGTTCAGCAATTGGTGGGATACGTATCTGTTTCCGCAAAATCTGACGGCCATTTACGGCCCGTTGGCAGCGTTTACACAGGGCATTCCCTGGAACAAAGCGGATATGCGTCCCATCTCCGCGATCCTGATTTCGGATACGGCAGAAGGTTATCAACCGATTCGCATAACAGGCTTCAATGTCACGCCCAACGCGCCGCGCGATCAAACAGATACAGTTTATCGTTTGACGCCGGAAGGTCTGCTTCCCGTTCCGGCCACGATCCCAGCTTATCTATATGGCGCAACGTACAGTGTCGGCTTGAAGCGCCCACAACAATATCTGATCACACCGTCTGTCGATACAACGTTGACCGTGAACATCAAGCGCGTGTCCGAGCGTGCATTGGCTAAGTTGACCGTCACCGTTGATGGCAAGCTGGCCGCGCAAATGACTCTTAAACCGGGCAGTACGCTTACTTCGCTGACGATTCCGATCAGTGCCGGGGAACACACCGTCACACTCGATAATCTGGGCGACGATTTTTTACAGCTTGACTCGTTGGAAGTCGCCGCCTATCTTGCCCCGCTGCGCGCTGTGACACTGGCAGATCGCAAACGCGGAATATTTGCCGGATGGTTTCAGCACCGCGATTACACCTGGGAAAACGTCGCCAAAAACATTGGGCCAAAGCCGCTCAACTTTCGGGTGCAGATACCGGGGATGCCGCCTGGCGCGTACCAGATCGAGCTATGGGATCCGTTCAGCGGAAACGTCGTTGGTGACGAGATGCAGACTATCAATGGAAACGAACCGGGTACATTGACCATTACGCTGCTCCCCATAACCAGGATGATCGCCGTGCGCGCTTTTCGGATGGAAGCGGCGTCGCCATGATCCGCCGCATATTTCGCGTATTGATCTCACGCGAAGTCCTGTTTTCCATAGCATTGTGCCTGCTCATTACTTTTCTGATCATCGTCACCACCGACAGCGCCCCACAATGGATTTATCAGGGATTCTGACTGCGCCTTTATGACACTTCCGCAAATCATCATTTTCATTGCCTTCGCGGGTGTCTACGTGTGGCTCATTCCGGCGCGCTGGCGTGGATGGGTGTTGTTTGCCGTCAGCGTGCTGGCGATCTACGCTTTGCAACCCACCCTGCCGATTCGCCGGCTTGACTACAGCTTGCCCACCCTGACGCTATTTATTACGGCAATTTGCTGGTTCATCACACGCCCATCCGAAATACCTTTCAACCGCTCAGATAGGTTTGCCCTCATATTTTTGATCGTCGTGGTGCTTGCCCTAACCCTGACGCGCTATATCGATCTACCCTTTGCGCTCACCTCGCGGCCACCACCGACGCCGTCCGTCATCCTGACGTTGATCATCGCGGCAGGAGTCGTGTTGCTGCTGTGGCGTATTTTCGGCAAACGTCAGGCATGGCTCACGAGCGCGATTGTCGTGCTGATCGGGATATTCATCGTGATCAAAATGGATGCGCTGGTCGTATTGGTCAGCATCTTTTTGAGGGGACAAGCCGCGCAAGACGCGACTCAGGCGAGTCCATTGGACATTCGATGGCTTGGCTTTTCCTACGTAGCCTTTCGGTTGATCCATACCTTACGAGATCGACAAACGGGTAAACTGCCTGCACTCACCCTGAATGAATATGTAACCTATGTGATCTTTTTTCCGGCCTACGCTGCCGGGCCAATTGATCGCGCCGAACGGTTTGTGAAAGACTATCGCGCGTTGATCGATCTTGATAGTCGTGACGTTGATCGCCTGATTAGTGCTGCCATGCGAATCAGTGTCGGATTATTCAAGAAGTTCGTGATTGCCGATAGTCTGGCCGTGTTCAGTCTAAATGCCGTCACTGCCCAACAGGTCAGCACAACCTCGGCTTTGTGGTTATTGTTGTACGGCTATTCGCTGCGTCTGTATCTGGATTTCAGCGGCTACAGCGATATTGCCATCGGGATCGGCTTATTGTTTGGTATGCGCTTGCCCGAAAACTTCAAGCGCCCGTACTTACAAAGATCACTCAGCGCGTTCTGGCAAAGCTGGCATATCACGCTCAGCGATTGGGTACGCTTCTACATTTATTTACCATTGTCCCGCTATCTCCTGCGTTACAAGCCGCGCCTGTCTAATCACGCGATCATCCTAGTCGGTTCACTGGTGACGATGCTGATCATCGGCTTGTGGCATGGGGTGACGCTTCCCTTTGCAGTATGGGGGTTGTGGCACGGCTTCGGACTATTTGCACATCGCCTGTGGAGTGATCGAACCCGTAACTGGTACGGCGCACTAAGCGATTCGTGGCGGCGCATCTGGCATATAGCCGGGACATTAATTACCTTCCATTTCGTGACGCTGGGGTGGGTCTGGTTCGCGCTACCTGATTTGGCTAGCGGGTGGCGGGTGTTTCGCGGCTTGTTCAGGATAAGTGTTCCGTGATGGCGCGGCGTTATAGCTGGGCATTCGCGGCGCGGGTGCTGATCGGGGCGGGCGTTCTGTTCATCGTGCTAAACGTGCTGTTTGCGCTGTTAAATCCACTGACCCTGATCGGCCACCTTACGATCTACAACTGGCTTGTTCCGGGGCGCGAACGATTGCCGTATGGCGCATCAGCCGACGCCTACAACTTGAGCTTGAACAGCCTTGAGGCGATGTTCGCTTCGCACGTTATCGCCGAGCCAAAGCGCGCCGATGAATTCCGTGTCGTGCTGATTGGTGACTCGTCGGTATGGGGCGTGCTGCTCCGCAATGAACAAACGTTGGCGGGCAATCTGAATCAGGCACATCTACAGATCGGCGGGCGCACCCTGCGCGCGTACAATCTCGGCCATCCGATTATGTCTGTCACCAAAGATTTGATGCTGCTTGATCAGGCGATGCAGTACGCGCCCGATCTGATCGTGTGGCTCGTTTCGTTGGATAGTTTGCCGCGTGCCGTGCAGCTTGCGCCGCCACTCGCGCAAAATAACCCGACTGCGATCCGAAGTTTGATAAGCCGCTTCGGGTTACCTCTTGATCCTGATAATCCAAAGCTGATCACCCCGGATTTTCTGGCGCGAACCCTTGTTGGTCAGCGCCGCGCGCTGGCCGATTGGTGGCATTTGCAGCTTTACGGCGTGGCCTGGGCAAACACCGGGATCGATCAGGCGTATGATTCTTATGCGCCGCGTACCAACGACTTCGAGGCCGATCTCAACTGGCAGTCGTACAAAACACCAACGCCTTTCAGCGCCAACGATCTGGCCTTCGATGTGCTGGACGTCGGGCAACAAATAGTCGGAAATGTACCGCTGATGTTGATCAATGAGCCGATCTTTATCGCCGATGGCAAAAACAGCGACATACGCTACAACGTCTGGTATCCGCGCTGGGCGTATGATCGCTATCGGGTGCTTTTTGCTGAGGAAGCGAAACGGCACAACTGGCCTTATCTTGATCTGTGGGATCGGATCGCGCCGACCGAGTTCACAAATAGCCCGGTTCACCTGATGCCGAACGGATCAGCGCAGTTGAGCCAGTTGATCGCAGCGGCAATATTAGCACTCAACCGCTAGCCTACGACATATTTCAGCGGCTCGCCCCGCACAGCGCGCACGATCTCTGAAAAATCATCAGCGCGGCCAACTGCCCCCAAAGAAGCTGCCGCTGTATGAGGTGTCAACAGCAAATTCGAGTGTGGATCGCGTGCCAGTGCAACCAGCGGATGCGTCGGACTGAGCGGTTCGTACTCAAAGGTATCTAGTGCCGCGCCAGATAATTTGCCGCTCTTGAGTGCCTCGATCAAGGCCGCTTCGTCGATCACGCTGCCACTCCCGGCGTGAACCAGGATCGCGCCCGGCTTCATCATATCAAAAGTGTTGGCATTGATACTCTGATCGGTTTGTGCGGCAAAGGGCAGCAGCGTCACCAGCACATCGGCGCGGCGCACACAATTGAGCATGTCCGCATAAGTGATCTGAAGATCGGCTTCAACGGACGTTGGATAGCGATCTCGTTTATGATACAGCACCACTGCCGGGCGGAACGGCACAAGTCGCCGTGCCAGTTCGACGCCAATTTCACCCATGCCCAGAATACTGACCGTCTTGCCAAACAAACTGCCGATGTCCTGCACGTTGAGCCAGTTGAAAGCGAACGTGTTTTCATCGGTACGGTGCGCTTCCATACCATGATCGGCGCTGTTGGCCTGCCAAAACGAACGCGCTAGGTGCTTTAGCGTGGCGATAATCATCATCAATACGTGTTCGGCAACGTAGATGCTACCCAGTACAGGTTGCAGCGAGACGCGAACGCCCTTGGCACGCGCCGCTTCGGTATCGATTCCAACCAGCAGCGAACCGAGTCTCACGATTAATGTCAGATTGGGTGCGTGCGCGATCATATCAGCGGTGACAGCTTCGCTCCGTTCACTGATGATGAAGTCAACAGACGACAGCAGTGCCATGAGTTCATCTGTCGGCAGGCGACGTTTCATCATCACGTCCAGGCCAGATGGGGCACTGTTGAGGGCGTCCAGTTGATGACGTTCGCCGCGATCTGTCAGAAATAATAGACGAGGGTCCGTCATGAAGTCTCCATTGATTAAGTTGGGGCCAGCATCGTCAAGGACTCCATGAGTAAGGGAAGCCCGCTGATGTGCTGCCAGCCTGTATCATCATCGGCCAAAATGCCGATAGCATCGACGGCTAATCCGCTTACCAACGCATCTTGTGCGATTGCTGCAAAGTTGCTTTCGGCATTCAGGATAAAAGGGTAGGTCAAGCCCATGCCGAGCGGTTCAATATCGGCGGGACGGGCAAAGACGCCGCCGCGCATATCTTCCAGAGACGGCAGACCGCCGTAGTTGGCTGGGAAAGAGCCGCCAACAATCTCCGCGATGATAATTTCCATATCGCCGATCTCACGCGCGTGCAGTCGTTCGACAAAACCGCCAACTTTGACGCGCCCATCCCAGTTTAATGGATCAGCTTCGAGCGGTAATGCCCAGTGCGTGAGGATCGGGCCAACGCGCCACCATGCCCACGATACCCGGAGCGTATCGCTCAATTCGCCATCCAGCGTGAACTGACCAAGCGGCCCCTGAGTTTGCGCCCGGCTCTCTCCGCTGACGACGTACAGCATGTCCTGTGCATAGGCCGGGATACGCCAGCTTCCGGCAAGTTGTCCGCTGATCGCCATGTTGTATCAGGACACTCTCAGATCATCGACGCTGATCCAACCCGCCCGCAGCGCCATCAATGAGGCATCCGTGCGCGATTTGACCCCCAGTTTATCAATGACGTTCATCACGGTACGGGTCGTCTGTGTTTCATCCCAGCCAAGTCGTTTGGCAATGGCATTGTTTTCCTCGTCGCCCATAGCAATGCAGCGTAGCACATCACGTTCTTCTTCGGTGAGCGGATCGGTGCTGCTCATGGTTTGCAAGCCCTGCACAATGCGTTCCGCGACACCCTGCCCCAACACGACATTGCCACCGTATACATCATGTACGGCCTGTACGAGTTCTTTTTCGTTAGCTGTCTTTAGCATGTAGCCGTTCGCGCCTGCCCGCAACGCACGCATGATGTAACTATTTTCATCGCGCCCGGTCAGGACCAATACCTTCACCTGCGGATTGATGCGTTTAATTTCGGGCAGCGCGGCAAGTCCGCTCATGACGGGCATGTTCAGATCGAGCAGCAGCACATCCGGGTTTAGTTGCTTGACCAGTGAAATTGCTTCCTCACCATTGGAGCCTTCACCGATCACTTCAATATCGCTGCTTGAGTCAAGAACCGTTGCCAGCGTCGCCCGCAAAATGACGTGATCATCGCACAACACGACCCGGATTTTGTTGATCACGGTAATCGGATTGTTCGTTATCGTGGCGCGTTCGCCATCCCAATTACCCCCTAATGCTTCGGCCATCTCACCTGCCGTCGCAAAGCGGTTAACAGGTTGCTTTTCGAGGGCACGCATCAGCACTTTTTCGAGGTTTTCGGGGACGCCGCTCACCAGTTGACTGGGTGGCACTGCCGCTTTGTTGACCTGCTGAATCAAAATCGAGGCGATGTCATCTGCATCAAACGGCAACTGCCCGGTCAGCATTTCGTACAGGACAATCGCCAGCGAATACAAATCGGTACGCGGATCGAGTTTTTTGCCCTGCGCCTGTTCCGGCGAAAGATAGGCGGGCGTGCCGATGATCGAGCCGGTAGCCGTCAGGCGCTTTTCGCGCGCCTCGACAGGCATTGCCAACCCCATATCCATCACCTTAATCTCGTTATCGAGCGTGACATAAATATTGGCGGGCTTCACATCGCGGTGAATCAACCCGGCTTTGTGTGCATAATCGAGCGCGTAACAAATCTTGCGCCCCAAATCGATCACTACATCGGGCGAAGCCGGGATGAATTCGTACAAGGCACGGCCTTTGATCAACTCGACGACCAGGTAGCTTTTATCGCCGTCCTGCCCCACATCGTAAATCGTCATGATGCTGGGGTGGTTGAGCATCGCGGCGGCGCGCGCTTCACGCTCAAAACGTTGGCGCGTCGTGACATGGACGTGTGGCAGCAGCATCTTGACGGCAACCGTGCGCCCCAGCCGGGCATCGGTTGCGCGATAGACGGCGGCGGTTGCCCCTTCGCCGATTAATTCTTCGATGATATAGCGGTTATTGAGTTTCAGGCCGATCATTGAATATACTCTAGGTTGCGTGGATCATTGTGTGAAGTGTACAGGAATTGCGTTTTGCACGCCACTATCGCGGCGCAGGCTGGAGTCTAAAATCTATCTCAAAGGTGCGCTGCCAGGGCAAGACCACCTCATGCTGCTTGTACGGTAAACCGCACGCCGCTAATGTCATCAGCGGAGCATCCAATCGCTGTTCGATCTCAAGCCGAATCAGCTCCAGATTTCGCGGATCGGTTTTATCGTAGCGGGTGCGGATTTCCTGCCGGATTAAATGCTGATAGCCCCAATCTTCCAAGAAGCGATGTGCCAAATAAAGTCGCCGCGCCGCTTCATCCCGAACTGGCACCGTGGCCGCCGCTAAAACACTGCCCAGTGTATTGCCTGCCGTGTTCCATGCGCCATAGGCCGCCAATTGAGCAATCGGAATTTCATGCAACAACTGCTCGATCAAAATCGGATCAGCGCCGTTTGGATAGGCGACATCGGCAACGGCCACCCGCTGACCAGACTCAAGTGCCTGTTTAATTCGCTGTATCGCTGCTTTAATGAACGGCGTTCGCGTTTCGCGCTCATGCTGCGCGTCGACCAGTTCCCATTCCTGTCCCGCCTCGGACGGTGGATTGATCGCCAAAATCAGATCGGCCTCTGAGGGCGACTCGACCCAGACACCCCCTACCGCCGCTAGTTGCCCTTCAACTGTGAAGCATACCGCGCGATCTTCATACTTGGCCGTCACTTGATCGCCGCCGGGGATGGCATAATCCACGAAAACGCGACATGCACGCTCTCGATTGAGCAGCCGCGCAACCAACGTACAGCCGAGTTCGTCCGCGCCGGGGTACATCAAAACCTGATCGGTCAGGTTCAGTCGATCTCGGAGTGCGGCCAGTTGTGCCCGTTCGCGGGCGGGCATCCCACGCGGATCGGTATCATCGGAGGCGATCACCAGCAGATCGAAATTCGCCGCGTCGGTTAGCACTGCCTGATTAACTGCGTGATTGCGCGCCCGTCGCCATAGAAAATCGTGTCGGATATCGGCGGGAATCGACGCGGCGAATTGTTCATCATCCGGCCTATTGCTGAACTGAAACAAAAGGCTTCCATATTCGCGCCAGTAATCGGGTTCTTCGGTACTGTTGTTATCACGATTGACGCGGGTGATCAAGTTGGCAACGTACATAGGGCGTGGCAATTCTCGCAGCACCGACAATCGAGACAAAACCTCCCAGGCGGGTTCGTGACTAGTTCGAGAAGCGATCAACCCACCGTAGGCCAGCGTCTCAAGGCAAATAACGGTTGCGTCGCAGGTGGGCGCGGTTTCCCGCAGCCATTGTGACAACGCTTCTCGATCCGCTGGTTGCCTTCTTTTAGACAGGATTGCTGACGGCGGCGTGATCACGGTTGCGCCCGCGATGGCCGCCGTCATCTGTGGGTAGCGAACGTTTACGGGGCGTTCATCCAGCGGAACGAGAAGGATTCGCATCAGCCTTGATAAGGCCCCAGAAATTTATCCCCGTTGAAGTGAATTAGGTGATCTGGTTCACTTGCTATCCAGACTTCTGTCTCCCAGGCAATCTCGGACACAAATTTCCGAAACGATTTGCGATCCGAAAATGCGGTGACGAATACAATTTCGGCAGTGCATTCCGACGTTAGCCTTTTCAATTCTATGAGTCGTAATGGGCTTATTGGCCCTGAGCTATGTACGGCCTCAATAAGGAAAAGCCAATTTTTCATAAGTGAATAGGCCAAAACGTCGGGTAGTTCACCATGACCAATTTGAAAGAAACGCAACTCATTCAACTTAGCTTGATCAACGAACAGAAACTTGTCCGCTGTATCGCCGACGTACAAAACTTGTGCCTGATAACCAAAACGCGGTAGGAAATCCTCGATAATGGCTTTTTGCAATTGGTTATGTTTACCGGGGCTAAAATTTAACACCCGTTCGTTTGGGAGATGCACAGGAACAGTCTGTAATTTGCGTCTTTGTGCAAGGTCTTCCGATAAAGTTACGCGATCACCGATAAAGGTGTCAACTTCTTGCTTCCAGTTGGCAACTCCAAAATTCTGGATCAAGGTTGCATATTCAGATGAAAGGGCATAGGCGCGAGTAGGATCATTGCGGGCAGAATTTGGGTTGCCAGCACTTTTGATGACGATCCCTGCGACGACAAGTAGCCTCAGGTCTTTACGGCGAATATCATCATAAGAGCCGGGTGAAATGTTTTCCTGAAAATTGGTGTTGATGTACTCGATGATTTCGCGTGTTTTTAGGGCGCGAAGCTGCTGCTTTCCATCGTAGCCTTTTACTTTAGACCAATCACCACTATTTTTGACATTTGCAACCGCCAAAAATGAAAGTGCCATTCTTTCTAGCAAGCGTTGTGTCAAACCAGTAATCGGTATTCCTAGTGCGTCTAAAATATAGATACCTTCATTGATGACTTGACGCACCACATCCGACTTGGTGGATTTCCCCAGATAATCTGGTATTTCCATTACGATAGGTTATTGCAAATCAAGTGAAAGTTGTCTTGGCAAAATACGGCTATTTATTTGGTTTGGAGAAAGGCGTGCCGGTGAGTTTAGATATTGTCGTACTGCATCTGCCAGATGATAAGCTAGCATAGGCGGGACGGCATTGCCGATCTGATTAAAGCAGCTTGTTTCGCTGCCGCAGAACTCAAAATAATCGGGGAAACTTTGCAAACGCGCGGCTTCTCTTATCGACAGTCGGCGGCGACGGCCATCTGGAAGACGAATGCGGTGCATGTCGCCTGTTGCACCTGCCAAATTTCGGCAGGTCAGCGTCCGCGCTGGTTTATCTAAATGCAAGTCTCGTGGCCGTGTGCAGAATGACGCTTTCTCATATTTAGCAATGTACTGATCCATACTGGGTGTGAGGAATTTAGAGTCAGGCGATGTTGTGTAAGGCATATTGCCAAGCGCATCACCCGCTGTAAAGCGTGTTTGCAGGGGTGCTGGAAAAACAAAATCCCCATGATGACCGACAACGATTACCCTTTGGCGATTCTGTGGTACACCATAACTCACTGCATTGACTAGCTGATACTCAACCACATAGCCTAAATCTTGAAGCGTTTGTATGATTTCTTCAAAATACCATTTGTTTTGATACAGTAGCCCACGCACATTCTCAAATAGCCATATGTCTGGTTTGAGCTTTTCAATTGCGGAGATAAAAATCGGGAAACCATCCCGCGAATCTTTAAGGCCGCGCTGTTCACCGATGACACTAAAGGGTTGGCAAGGCGGTCCACCTATAATAACGGATGCAGGCTCAATGGGCGTTTCTGTGGTAAGCGTGATCTGTGTACAAGTGCCTTTTAGATTTTTTGTATAAGTAGCACAACAATCAGCATCCATTTCGTAACCGTGAGTTAGAAAACCCTGAGCTTCAAATCCTAGTGCC
>JBBSEU010000094.1:0-18775 GCA_038239365.1 Aggregatilineales bacterium | reverse complement strand
GGCTCGAGTTTGGTCACTCTTTGCCTTACCTTACCAAGAGACCTTGCCTTCTTCAATCCGATCTAGCATAAGGCCCTAATAGTGAAACGTATCGTAAGTTGAGGATTGACCTCAAACGGATGGAATTCAAACATGGTTAAGCTCAGAAGTATGGCTATCAGTTTACTCAGTGTGTGTTCGATTCTGCTATTCATTTCCTTGTTTAATGTTTCGCCAACGATTGCTCAGCAAAACCCCACACCAACGCCGCAAACTCAAACGAACACCTTCAGTAACAGCGTCACGGAACCAGAACGCCGCGATTTCAGTGATGCGCTGTTGAAACAGCTTAAACTCCCTACCGGGTTCACAGTGAGCGTTTATGCCCAAGGATTAGGTAATCCACGCATGATGGCCTTTGGTTCGGATGGCACGCTGTACGTAACACGGCCTATGACCGGTGACGTGATCGCCCTGAAAGCCAAGAGCGATTACAGTCAATCCGCCGGAATGCAAGTTGTCGCTCAGAATTTGCCGCTGGTACATGGTATCGCCATTCGAGACGGCAAAATGTATCTGGTGGGCAGTACGAAAATTTATACCTCCGATCTCAAATCGGATGGTACGGTGAGTCAACCCCAGGTTGTGGTGAGCGATCTGCTGGAGACCGGACAGCACTCGGCGCGTACACTTGTGTTTGGCCCCGACGGGATGATCTACATGACCATCGGCAGCCCATGTAATGCGTGCCGTGCCGCTGAGGAGTACGCGACGATCTTGCAGTTCAAACCCGATTTTTCGGCGCGTACCGTTTTTGCCAGCGGTTTGCGAAATACGATTGGTTTTGGCTGGCATCCGGTAACGGGTGAAATGTGGGGCATGGATCACGGGATCGACTCGCTGGGTGATGACGTTCCACCCGAAGAATTGAACTTGATCCAGAAAGGCAACAAATATGGCTGGCCTTTCTGCTATGGCGATAAGCAAGTCGTTGCGGTGATTCCGGGAAATCCCAGCGCCAATATGACTAAAGCCCAGTATTGCCAGACAACGACGGCTCCAGTTCTCAGTTATCAGGCTCACAGTGCGCCGATTGGCATGTTGTTCTATACGGGTTCGCAATTTCCTGCCGATTACAAAAACGATGCGTTTGTGGCGATGCGCGGTTCATGGAATCGCAATCAGGCCACGGGTTACAAGGTCGTCCGGCTTCATTTCCAGGATGGAAAGCCGTCCAACTTTGAAGACTTTCTGACAGGCTTCCTGATTGAAGATGGCAAAGCGCAATTTGGTCGCGTCGCCGGGTTGGTGCAAGCTCCGGACGGTTCGCTGTTCATCTCTGAGGATACAAACGGTGGGATCTACCGTGTCACCTACTCAGCCGCGAAATAAGCCGATTTATAAAGTTCGAAGCGCGGCCTTTGCTGCAAAGTAGCCGCACATGCCATGCACACCGCCGCCCGGTGGTGTGCTGGACGAACACAGATAAACGTCCTTCAAGGGCGTTGAATAAGGCACCCGCCGCGCCACTGGTCGCGTGAACAACTGCCCCAAATCCTGAACGCCGCCGTTAATATCGCCGCCGATATAATTGGGATTGTATTGTTCAACCTGTACGGTGTTGCGGGTGCTGCGTGCCAGAATCCGCTTCTTGAAGCCGGGCGCGAAACGTTCTAACTGCGCTTCGATATACGGCGTCATATCGACTGTTGAGCCATTTGGCACATGGCAGTAGACCCAGGCGGTATGTTTACCTTCGGGGGCGCGCGTCGAATCGAACAAGCTGTGCTGTGCCACCAGGACGAATGGCTTTTCGGGGTGGCCGCGCTGCCAGACCAGCCGTTCAGCATTGGCAATTTCCGCTAACGCGCCGCCCAGGTGAACCGTTGCCGCACGCGCACACGCCACTGCTTGCCAGGGGATCGGACTATCCAGTGCGTAATCGATCTTGAAAACGCCCGGCCCGTAGCGATACCCTTCCAGCGCCTTTCGATAACCGCCCGGCAATCGATCTCCGGCAATACTCAACAACTGGCGGGGCGTCACATCAAGCAGCACCGCGTGTGACGGTGGCAAATCATCCAATGAACTAACTGTATTTCCGGTGATGATCTGACCATTCAGCGAACGCAGATAAGCAGCCATCGCATCGGCGATCTTTTGCGATCCGCCGCGCGCCATAGGCCAACCAACCGCGTGCGCTAATGTGCCCAGCATCAAGCCGAACGCCGCTGTTGCTGGCCGTTCAAGGGGCAGAATCGAATGAGCGGCCATCCCCGCGAAAACCGCCCGCGCGCGTTCCCCACGAAACAGCAATTTTGCCAGTGTTGCCGCCGGGAACAAGGCCGGAATACCGAATCGAGTCAGCGTGATTGGATAACGTGGGAAGCGCAGTGGCCCCAAAAACTCACGCAGCACTTGCGTATAGTTCTGGGCAAGCGAGCGCATCAAACGGCGGTAAGTGGCGGCATCCGTACCCAGTGATCGGCCTGTCGCGTCAATGTCGGTTTCGATGATAACCGCGGTGCCGTCATCTAAGGGGTGTGCCAGCGCCGCCGACGGATAAACCCATTCCAGGCCAAAATCTTTAAGCGGCAGCATTTGGAAGAATGGTGAGGCGACACCCAACGGGTGAATAGCTGAACAAATATCGTGAATATAGCCCGGCAAAGTGAGTTCAGCCGAGCGTGTGCCGCCGCCAACCGTAGCTTTGGCTTCGATCAGCAGCACCGATTTGCCCGCGCGTGCCAGTGTAATCGCGGCGGCCAGACCATTTGGCCCGCCGCCGACAATCACCGCATCAAACTCAGTTTTTCGTGACAAGATAGGCTACCAGTTCACAATATCGGGAATCTCGGCGCGAGTCGGGAATGAGGTCTGCGTGCCAACTTTCAGGACGGTTTGTGTGGCGACGGCACTTGCCCGCTCAATCGCATCACGGAGCGGGCGTTTTGCTGCCAGAAAGTAAGCCAGACTCCCCACGAACGCATCACCCGCACCCGTTGAATCGACGGCCTGCACAGGCTTGGCGGGGATGTGTTCGGGCGCGCTATCACCTGCTATGAACAGCACACCGCGTGCCCCCAACGTAATAATCACTGTATCGGGGCCGCGTGAACGTAACGCCCGCGCCGCCGCGCCCGCCTGTTCAAGCGTATCGACAGGCAGTCCCGTCAAAAATGCCGTTTCAGTTTCGTTGGGCACGATAATATCCGTTAGGCTGAGCAGTTCATCGGGCAATGGTGCAGCCGGGGCAGGGTTGAGAATCGTCAGGATGCCGGGTTTTTCACGCGCGACACGAAATGCTTCCAACGTCGTTTCGAGCGGCACTTCCAACTGACAGATCAGCACATCCGAACTCTGGATGGTGCTGCTGGCCGCACGCACATCGGCGGGTGATAGGCCGTTGTTTGCGCCCGGCACAATCACAATCGAGTTCTGACCGCTCTTTTCATCTACCGTAATGGGCGCGACACCCGAAAATAATTTTTTATCAAACAATACATAAGTCGTATCAATGCCCTGCGTCTGATAATTTTTGAGCGTGTCTTCGCCAAACACATCACGCCCGACTTTGGTAACGACGCTCACCTGCGCGCCGAGTCGGGCAGCCATAACCGCCTGATTAGCACCCTTGCCGCCATAACCCATCTGAAAAGACGTGCCAACCAGTGTTTCGCCGGGTGCAGGCAAACGGGGTACGCGCGCGATCAGGTCCATATTGGAACTGCCAACTATACAAATTTTAGAGGTCACATCAGGGTCAGTCAATGTAGCTATCTCCGGCAACGAGGGGTAATCAGGTGGCGACTATACAACGAATTAGACGGTGCTGCAATCGTTTTCTCAAGTATTGTTGGTATGCCTCTCTCCAGTGCGGGGAGAGGCGTACCACCTGCGAATATCCGATCAGCCGTTTAACGCTGGACTGACGTACTGTTCCGTATGTTCGCCGGAGCGAATCGTTTTTTCAAAGGTGTTATAGCTGCGTGTGATACGCATTCCGACTTGTTCATAAACGCGCGTCGCACCCGTCAGGCTTTGCGAATCGACGCCCAACCCGACATTGTGGTGGCCGCGTCGATAGAACTCCCCAACCGCATGGCGCAGCAAGGCCGTTGCGATACCCCGCTTGCGATACTCACGTCGCACACCCACCGTATTGATCCATCCGGTTTGATCAGTGCGGATGCGGCACAGCGCAATACCTGCAACCGTATCACCATTCATTGCCAGGAACCACAACCCCGGATCAAAAAACGATGCTTCAAAGCGCCCTTGCCGCCAACTTTCGTAGCTAAAAGGCGCAAAACCCCAGTGATCAGCAAACGAGTCCTGGATCGTTTGGTAAATGTTGAAGTCATCCTGTCCAACGACTGCGGTACGGATAGTAATGCCATCCGGCAGCTTTTCTACGGCAGGAGGCGCGTCAAGATCGATCTCCATGCGCCAGAAACGCCGAACGAGCGCATAGCCTTCGTTTTCGAATAATTGATGCGAATGCGTATTCGTACCATAGGTATTGGCTTCTATCCAGATGCGCGCCGATGACGGCATTTCGTCCATCCGTTCACGTACACGCCCTTCAACCCGGCGCAGCAGGTAGCTGCCGATCCCCTGATTCCGATACGCCGGATGAACGTAGCCGTCTATGTCAAAGCGTCCATCATCACGCGCGATATAAATGCACTCATACCCAACAATCTCACCGTTCGGCGTGCAGACGACCCACGCATCACGGGCGGGATCAATACCTGTGCGCTGCCAATCACTGGTTACATCTTCGGCGGCACTTTCAGCGCGTCCAACTTCGCGTAAATCTTCAGCGTTCATTACAGCCGCAATCGCGTCAGCATCTTCCAGGCGCGGCGCGCGAACACTTAACCCATCTGGTAGCAGGTTTAATTCTCGAATGTCACTCATTTTTGGATCCTCAACAGTGATTCAAACACAATCAGATTGAGTGTTGCTCAAGCGGAAACGGACGTGTAGCCCATAGGCAAAACACGCGCTTGTAATTGAGAGACGTTAAGTTACCGCTGGCAACATAGCGTAAAGCATCCGGTAGGCAAAATACCACGCGGTGCTTTTAACCGATTGAGAACTGAATGGAGAGGCTGGTTAGAGGGACACGGGTAGAATCCTTATCGAACCCGATCTAATACACAATTAGGTTAGCATAGAAATTAGCACTGTCAAGCAATATGAAAACAAAAAGCCCCTGGAAATTCCAGAGGCTTTTGATATTCACGGGTTTACGTGAGGATTAGGTATTGTCGGCGGATTAACCCAGTATCGGTTCTTCGTCGCCCGCCTGATCGGCTTCTGCGGCAGGTGGTTCGGTGGCGGCTGGCTTGGGCAGTACCGGGATCACCGTTGGGTTATCCAGATCGATCAGATCGTACACGTTCGGGCGATTCTCAACTGGCAAACCCGTTTCAGGGTCAATCACCGGGCCAGAGTCGGCACGCTGCGTAAACCCAACACGGCGCTTATCCGGCTCAAGGCGGCTGATTCGCAGCTTGAGGCGATCACCCTTCTTGATGTAGCTGTGCGGCTCTTTAAGCGTGCCATCACCCATTTCGCTCAGATGCAACAGCCCTTCAAGACCATCATCAAGGGCGATAAACGCGCCAAAGTCCACGACATTCGTAACCGTGCCCTCGACTTCCTGACCTTCGTGATAGCGATTCATCGCATCCGACCAGGGGTCAGGCAGCAGCCGCTTGCGACTGAGCGCGATACGATTCGTCTCACGGTCAAGGCTCAGCACGTAGACTTCGATCTCGTCACCGATCTTGAACACATCTTTCGGATGATCAACGCGATGCCAGGCCAGTTCGCTGACGTGAATCAGGCCGTCCGCGCCACCCAGGTTGACGAACGCGCCAAAGTCGCGCAAGCCCGTGACCGTTCCCGTCACGACGTCGCCTTCCATCAGTTCGCTGAGCAGGCGTGCCTTTTGCTGCTGACGCCATTCCTTTTGCGCCTCACGCTCACTGAAGATCAAGCGGCGGCGTTCCTGATCGACTTCGATCACCTTGACGCCCAACACGCGATTGCTCAGTGTGTTCAGCGAGTCGCGGCGATCATTGCCACCAATGCCCACCGTGACCAGATGCGACGTGGGAATAAACCCTTCCAGCCGCTTCCAGCGAACCAGTACACCGCCCCGGTTGTGACCAGTGACCGTCACCTCAACCACTTCTTCACTGTCGAGCAGTGCTTTAGCCGATTCCCAGTCGTACTGCTGCAAACCCTGATTGATCGAGACGATCAGATTGCCGTCATAATCGCGCGGGTTCATAATGTAGACAGGGATCGTCTCACCAATCGCCAACCGCCCGCGTACTTCCGGGTCAAGCCGTTCGACATCCTGTGCAGGCACTATGCCATCCTGCTTGGCACCCAGATCGACGATAACATCGCCGCGCGGGTCGATCTGGAGAATCGTTGCATTACGAATTTCGCCGCGCTCCGGTGGGGTGTAGTCGAATGAGCCTTCCAGTAATTCTAGAAATTCGGCTTCCAACTTCTTCTCACGTTCCGTTTTTTCGACACCCATATACCGTAAAACCACCTTCTGTAGATTTGGCGTCTCCGCAGAGACTGAGTAACTATGCTGGCTCTCAACGGCCAGACTTCCGCACTGTAGGAAATTTGATGACCAGCAGCAGGGGCACTGCCATTCAAGACATCTTTGGGGTACGAGACACAATGCGCGCTACGTTACATTTACGCTATTATACCCGCTGGATGCTCTCCTGACAAGCTAGAACCCTGTTAGAGTCAATTTCCCTGTTAAAACAAAGACAACTCGACACATGAACAATCTTACATAGACCACCGACAATCGTTGATCAAAGCCTAGCAGTAACCCACTTTGACTGACAACTTCCTGTTTGGCCGTCGAATCCAGTAAACACCTCATAAACATCTATACGCAGAATTTTAACATTTGGATTTTTCCATTTTTGAAGTTCCCACCTGGTACTCATTGATCGTTTCTACACCTTCTAAATCAGAAATCTATCATCTGATGATAGATTTCTTTTTATCTCTCAATAGTTTATATCATATTCAATGATAAAATTGTTGTTAAAAAACGTGCAATTCCTTGCCATTATATGATAGACTGCTCAGCACGCCTTGATAGACGGTTTTAGGAAAAATAGGAAATAAGGGGTATAAGAATCAAACGCACTTATCTGCATAATAGGACATGTGGTATGGCAATCAAGTTGAATCTCGATCCCGCCATCTTTCGCTGGCAAGCCCGACACGGCGAAAAAATGACTTACGCGGAATTGGCAAAACTGGCGGGCATTTCTGAACCCACTATTTATCGGCTCACCTCCGGGCAGCCGACAAAACTGGACCTGAACAAACTTAACCGTATTTGCAAGGTGCTGGAGTGCGACCCGGGTGATCTGTTGGAATTCAAAGACAGTCGGTTGACCACCAACCTTGCCGACGCCGAATGGCAAATGCAGCAGCGGCTGGACGATTTGGAAACCCTGCGGCAGCACATGCAAGCCGATGTAGATAAGGACACCTAGTCATCTGTCGTTTTTGGTAGTGTTTTAACGTCTTTGGCGGAACAGGCAAATTTATTCGCAACCACCGTTTTCACGGAGGGTAGTTCGACTCGTCTCAAGTCACAAAATATGGGGGTTCCATATGAATGTCGTCACGCAGAAACAGTTGATCTCATTTCTATCGGCGGTTGCGCCGACACGCCCCGTCTTCATCTGGGGGCCGCCCGGTGTTGGCAAATCATCGCTGGTCGAATTGTTCGCGCATCAGCACGGCCTGGACTGTGTTTCGCTGCTTGGCTCGCAGCTTGCGCCCGAAGACCTGGTTGGCGTCCCACAAATCCTTGACGGCAAAAGCCGCTTTTGCCCACCCGATATGATCGCGCGGGATACGCCCTATGTGCTGTTTCTGGATGAGTTGAACGCCAGTTCCCCCGAAGTGCAGAAAGCCTTTTACAGTCTGATTCATGAACGGCGTCTGGCGAATTATCAACTGCCTGAGGGATCAATGGTGGTCGGCGCAGGCAACCGCGCACAGGATCACGCCATCACGCGCCCGATGGCCTCCGCGTTGATGAATCGGATGCTGCACATCGAACTGCGCGCCAACGTTGAGGATTGGCTAGCCTGGGCAGATGCTCAACCGCTGCACCGGTATGTGATCAACTATATCCGCGCGCGCCCTGACCATCTGACCGATACGCCACCCGAAGTCGAAGCGCCGTTCAGCACACCGCGCGCCTGGCATATGCTGAGCGATGCGTTAGTCGGTTTTGGCGATGATCTGACACCCGAAGATGTAGTCACGCTGGGCACGGCCTGCCTGTCCGTTTCGCACGCGGCGCAGTTTGTGGCATTCGTCAAGCAGCAGTTGTACGCACTTCAACCGGAGTCGATCCTGAATGGTACACAATCACTGCCTACCCATGATCGTGACCTAATGTACTTCGTCGTGATGTCCCTGCACGCTTATTTATTTGATCGACTGCCAGCGGATCGCAAACGCCTGACGCGGGTCAAGCGCGATCTGGTCAAGCAAGCCTACGACGTGATTCGTGTCCTGACCACCTATGACGGCGAACTCGTGCAACTACTGCTTGGTCAGGCCGATCCAGCGACGGCGTTACCGGGTTGGTTCGTGGCCGATTTGTCGCTGATCGTTCCGATTCGGTTGTCCGATAAGCTGGGGGAGAAAAAGGCGTCATGAGCTTACTACGACGATTCGGGCAGAACACGCCGTTCGATGATGAAGACGACGATGCAGACGTGACCGCAGTCGAACTGGCAACGATCAGTCAAACCCTGCAACTGAGCAGCGGATGGTCAGTCTGGCCGACGGTCCAGCAAAACCCGGCGCTGGGGCCGCTGGCCGCCAATGTAAAACTGAGTGCCGAAGCACGTTATCCGGCGGGCACCTGGGCAGTGATTGGCACGAATGGCACGATTTACGCGAATCCGCTCAAACTTGCCCCGGCGCAGCTATGGACGTTTGTCCTGGCGCATTTGCTGGCACACCTGGGCTTGCGGCATACCCCTACCGATGATCCGATTCGATTGGCCGCTAACGAAGTGACCGCCAATACGCTCATTGGTCAGTTGAATCTCGGCACGCCGCCCGAAGGCTTTTTGCTCCCGCAAGAGGATTCGCGCACCGACACCGACGCCGTTTATCAGGCATGGAAAGATCAGTCGATCACGCTCCCGGCGGTCTGGTCATCTGCCGCGGGATCGAACACGCCCGATCTGATCGAGATCGAAGGCGCTGATAAGACTGCCGATACCTGGGCAATGCTGCTTACTCAGGGCTTGCTCCAAAATGTGCAAACCAAGCTGCCCAAACTGCCCAGCCGTTTTCACTATGTGCCCTGGGTCACGGTGGGCATGAGCAAGCCGAGACAGGCTATTCACTGGTTCATCAATCATTTTCCGCTGCTGAGCGCGTTGGCGGCGCATTTCAGCATCGTTGAAGACCCGGAGATCATCAAGGCGCTGGATATTAACATCGCTGCAGTGATCGCCGCGCGCATGGAGATTTTCGTCACTCCCGATGCGAACCTGACAATGGCCGAAACCCGTTTCGTTATGGCACACGAGATGCTACACGTCGGCTTGCTGCATCATAAGCGCGAAGAAGAACGCGATCATTTCGTCTGGAATGTGGCCTGCGATTTCGTGATCAATGCCTGGCTCAAGGAACTGGGCATTGGCGAAATGCCGCGCGGTGGACTGTACGATCCGGCTTTTGCGGGTCTCTCGTCAGAGCAAATTTACGACAAACTGATCAAAGATGTGCAGTACGTGCGCGTTCTGAAAACCTTTCGGGGCGCGGGTATGGGTGATATGCTGCCCGATGATGCGCGCGGCGTCCCCGGCAAGGACTTCCCCAAACCCGTCGATGATATGGCCGCTGAACTGATGCAGGAAGGGATCGAGGCGCACATGAAAAACGGGCGTGGCCTGCTCCCGGCGGGCTTGCTCGAAATGGTGACGCCTACTCGTGAAGCCGCCCCGCCCTGGAAAATTTCGCTGACACAGTGGTTCGACTCGAAGTTTGAGCCAGCCGCGCCCGCCCGCAGCTATGCCCGTTCGAGCCGTCGCCAGCAGGCCACGCCAGATATTCCGCGTCCACGTTACGGGCCGCCGCAGTTCCCGGACGGATCGGGCATATTCGGCGTGCTGCTGGACACTTCTGGCAGCATGAACAATGCGCTGCTTGGCAAGTGTCTGGGCACGATTGCAGCATTGGCGCAAAAGTATCGGATCAAAAGTGTGCGTCTGGTGTTCTGCGATACGCAGCCGCATGATGAAGGCTTTGTGCCGATTGAACGCCTGAACCAACCAATGCCTGTCAAGGGGCGCGGCGGCACACGTTTGCAACCGGGCGTCGATGCGCTGCATGAGGCGTCGGACTTCCCGCGTGAAGCGCCGATCCTGATCATCACCGATGGCGAATGCGACATGTTGACGATCAAGCGCGAACACGCTTTCTTGATCCCTGAACGCAAGCGGCTGCCCTTCGAGCCAAAGGGTCCGGTCTTTCGGTTGAGCTAATCGATCAGTGCCCGGCATTAAAATGGATGCTAAGCGGTTTCAGTCCACTTTAGTGGACTTCGTTGCCTGAGCCGGGGACTTGAGTCCCCGGCTAATTTGGAGGAACGCGAAATGACCACCAACCCACATCAATCGCTGCGAACGTTCGTGAACAGCATCCGAAGTGAGATCACCCAGGATGATACTTTCGGCCAGCATCTGAACAAGCTAATCCAGCGTGGAAGCCGTGTTGGTGCAAATGGTGTCTTTCGGCGCGTGCGTGCCATTCACGAGGCGGTAGTTGCGTGTGGCGGCACATTGGCCGAAGCGCGTATCTGGACGGCGCAATCACTGCGCTGGTTGCAAAACGGCAAAGCGGTTGATCAGAAATTTGCGAAGTATGAATTTAATTCGCAATGTGCCCCCGCCATGAATGCCCTGATCAAGTTCGTGATGGGTTTGCCCGAAGATTTGCTGACTCCCTTGCGTCCACCTGGATCGCCATTTGGATCACCGTTCGGGCCGCGTTTGCCCGGCCAGTCGCCATTTGGTACCAAACCGCCTGCCCCAACACTGGTGCCAACTTCACCAGCACCCACGCCTGCCGCTGCGCCTCCGCCGTTTCCGAGGCCGCCAGTGCCACCCACGCCAACGTTTGGCAGCGGCAGGCCGCCCCCACCCAAACCACCGCCTGCCGTCCCGTTTGGCAAACCGCCAACGCCCCCGGCACGTTCTGGTGGGTTGTTCGGACGGCCTACCCCGCCAGCAATACCCGATCTGCCAACCTATATCGCGGCCTGCTTCGATGCGCTGACCGTGACCGCCGATGTGCCCACACCTGCACTCGATGCAATGGACTGGCTCGAAAGTCTGGCAAAAGGTACGACAGTGCAGGATGTTGTGCCCGCCCCGGAAAAACCCGTCGAAGCCACCTTACCCACTGACCTGAAAGGGCTATATGAGCGGTTATGTGTCACCAGTGATCCGAGTGCCAGCGTTGATCTGTTGCAGCGCATTGGGGCATTGAATGACTTGCACGCTGTTGAACTGCTCTACAACCTGTGGCGTGGCACGGCGCTTGAGGATCAGCTCTCTGTGAAATTTGCGATTATGGGCGGCGATGTGGGTGTGGCCGGATTGATGACACTGCTGCCGATCAATGTTGGGCAGCGCCCGTTTTTCCTGGGCACGCTGACGGGCGTTGTCCGACGTGGAAACCTCAGTGAGACCAGTCGCGCCATGATCTGGCAGATCGCCGTCGCGGAAAGTAAGCCGGATGTCGTTTACTGCGAAAATGCCCTTCGGCTGTTGGCGGCGATTGGCACTCCCGAAGCGCAGGCCATCCTTTGGGAACACGAAAGTCACCCTGACATTGCCCATCGTATCGTCGCCCTTCACGCCCTGATCGAATGCGATCCGGGAGATCGTCTATCTGAACTGCTCAAAAAATATGGCGAAGTCATTCTCGATGAATTGCCCGATGAGCTATCGGTTGGCATTCCGTTCGATGCGCTGGAAACGATTGTTCGGCACGGGCGTTCTCCACTGGCGTTGAGTGCCTTGCGCTTGATCGGCTACAAAGACGATCCGCGTACCGTGCCGCTGTTGATCGAACAATTATCGCGGCGCATACCAGAACTGCGAAAAGCGGCACTCGCACAACTGTTTCGCCTGAAAGCGACAGCCGCGGCGGATGCAGTCGCCCGGCTCATGGAAAAGGACGAATCGCTGCGCCTGTTTGCGTCGGCGGCGCTGCTCTCGTGGGACGATCCGCGCTGCGTGCCGCCTCTGATCGGCATTATCGCCAATTTCAAAGAAGGCACAAATGTAGTGGACACGATCCAAAAGCTGGATAAGTTCGATCACCCGGCTTACAAAGCGTGGCTGCTCAACGGCATCGATCAGCTGATCGACGCCAATGAAGTTGATCTGGAGTCGAACCTGACGGGCGGAATTGAGTTGTTGGCCGAACTCGATTCAACCTGCCTGCAACCGCTGCTTGCCCGGCTGATCGATTTTCCATCGGTTAGAGTGCGATTGGCGGTCATTCGGGCACTGCCCAAAGTGCCGGGCGATTGGGCGTCTGAGGCGCTCTGCAAGCTGATTAAAGATGACGCCGCAATTGTCACTTATCGTGCAGCGGAGCAATGCAAAGACGCTGCTTTGGGGCGGGAGCTATTTGCCAGCCACAACGAACAAGAGCGTGTGCTGAGCGTGCGAATCCTGTGGAATGCACATGACTCGGCGGGGCTGCTCGACTGCCTGAGCGATGAGTCCGCCGCCGTGCGCGATCTAGCTATCGTGGCGCTGGGCTATCTGCACGCCGCCGAATCAGTTGAGCCGCTCCGACGTTTCCTTGAGCAAGGAGATCGGCTCGATTTGTGGACGCAAAATACGGCGGTACTGGCCTGGCGCAGTCTGGCAAAAATGGGCGTAGTTGCGGCGGCTCAGCCTGCTACGACCACGACTCCAACACTCGCTTAAAGATGCTCATAAAGCCGTCCCCTATCGCGCCATCGATCAGACGGTGATCAAAGGTGAGTGTGGCGTACAGCATCGGACGGATCGCTATCGTGTCGCCACGCTCATCACTGAGGACGACGACACGTTTTTGCATTGCACCGATCCCCAGAATGGCGGCTTGCGGTTGGTTGATGATCGGCGTGGCAAGCAGGCTGCCTGATACGCCGTGATTGGTAATCGTGAACGTGCCGCCGCTCACTTCATCAGGACGAAGGGTTTTGGCGCGCGCCCGATCTGCCAGATCGTTGACCTGTCGTGCTGCCCCCATCAGGTTCAGGTCTTGCGCGTTCCAAATCACAGGGACAATCAAGCCATCGGGAATGGCAACCGCTATGCCGATATGCGCCACTTTGTGCAGCAGCACGCCTTTATCCGTCCACTGACTGTTGACCCAGGGCTGCGCTTGCAAACCTTTGACAGCCGCCAAAACGAAATATGCTGTGAAAGTGAGCCGCAACCCCTGACTGCTAAACGCGGCCATGTTCGCGTTCTGATGCGCGATGACGGCGCTCAGATCAACTTCAAAGACGGTGGTCACATGCGGCGACGTTTGCAGCTTGGAGCGTACCATGTGATCGGCAATGGCGCGGCGCATCGTGGACAGCGGAACAACTTCACCTTTGTTAGCCTCACCCCCCAACCCCCTCTCCGCTTGCGGAGAGGGGGAGCTTGGCACAGGCGGGGTGATCGATCTGGACTCCCCTCGCCCAACGGGAGAGGGGTTGGGGGTGAGGGCTGAAATATTAGGCGCGAGGGCTTGCTGCGCCTTTGCAAACACTTCCTCTGTCGGCTTGAACAAATCGCCACTGACAGGTTGTTCCCAGGGCGGCACTTCCGACTCTTCGAGTGCAGCTTCGGTGGGCACGGCGGTTTTGCGCTGCTCTAAATAATTCTCAACATCTTTTTTGGTGATGCGCCCGCCTAACCCCGTGCCGCTGATTTGCGATAGGTCAAGCTGATGTTCGGCGGCCATGCGTGCCACTACCGGGCTGATGCGATTGACCTCATTCCCTTTGTTAACCTCACCCCCCGCCCTCCTCTCCGCAGGCAGAGAGGGGGAGTCAGAGACGGCCAGTGCAGGTTGAGCGTTTTGCAATTCAGGAATGGCGTCGCCGGGTTTGCCGATCATCGCCAACAAAACGCCGCGCGCTACTGTATCGCCTTCGGGTACATAAATTTGCAGCAGAGTTCCGTCAGCAGGCGAGGGCACTTCAGTATCGACTTTATCGGTACTCACCTCAAGCAGCGGTTCGTACTCCGCCACCGAGTCGCCCACTTGTTTAAGCCACCGACTGACTTTGCCCTCAACGACGCTTTCGCCCAACTGCGGCATAATAACTTTGGTTGGCATAAATCCTCTAAACTATTTACCAGATTTCGCCGGGACGCCATTCACACGTTATCAACCCATCCAGATTGAGCGGCGGCGTGCGCGCCAATCGCAGGATCATCAGCCCTTCATCGAGCATATCGAGCAAGCCCTGCTCCGTGCGAACCGCTGTTTTGCCGCGCCACACTTCCCAGCCCAAACGCGCATAAAAGCTGAAACGGCCTGTCGCCAGCCCACCCAGTTCAAAATCTTTGATCTCGTCGGCCATGCGTCGCATAACCGCTGTGCCGAAACCGCGTCCCGCGTATTCCGGCAGCGTTCCAACATCTTCTACGTAGGCGGTTTGGAGCAGTGGCAAGCCTTCGGGCTGAAGCTGGCGCGGCACCCAACTGGCATGACTGACCATCACGCCGTCAAGCGATCCGATAATGTGCGTGCCGCCCATGTGAGCTTCAACGAATTCCGTCATGTCGCCTTCAAAAGCGATGCTGGTCAGCGCGATAATGGCGGCTATCTGCTCCGGCGTCAGCGCGTCGTGGCGGATGACCTCAATCGTTAGCGCCATAATCTTAACTCAGGCCGAGTTTGGCGCGGCGCTGCTCAAGCTGCGCGTTCAGTTCGACATTGTCTGTTTCTTCGTCGATCTGATCAGAAAGGCGGCTGGTTGCCACTTCGAGCCGGGCATCTGCGTTATCAAGCTGTGTTTTCACATCTTCGACAATCGCTTTCGTGCGATCATCGGCAATGGATTGCACATCCTTAATCGAACGTGCCGCGATCTTCTTGGTCTTGACCAGTTGCAGCAGGACGGCCACCTGATCACGCTGGGAATGCAGCATATCGACTTTCGATTGCAGTACCGTGATCACATCGTAAAGCGTCTGGTAAGTGCTGCTCTGCTTCTGGAACTGGCTCTGATAGACCTTTGCAATCTCGGTTTGCTGATTCAGCTTGCTTTGGGTTACGCGCGCCAGAGTCGTTTTGTCGGCCTTGAGTAGTTGATCGACATCCAGATCGAGCTTGGCCGCATCGTTGGCAGCTTCGTCATATTTGCGTTTGAGCATTTTGACCGATGCGCCGAGGTCAACCATCGCATCTTTCAAGGCGTCCATGCTGCGTTCAGCCTGCCGGATGTATTCATCGAACACATCCAGCGAATTGGCTTGCAGCGCCTGATCGACGATGCTATGCAGCGTCGCGGAGATCAAAATTTTCACTTTGCCGAGCAGCGTTTGCATATCAGTTCCCCGGTAGTTCAGTCGATATGCCGGGGATTATACACGATTTGCGCGCTGAATCCGGCCTTAACCCATACCCGCTAATTGAAAGCCGAAAGTGCTGCCCTTTTCCGGTTCACTCTGAATCTCCAACTGGCTACCCAATACCTTGAGGAAGCCCATCGCAATCGGGATACCCAGGCCATAGCCTTTTTCACTGGTTACCAATTCGTGATCGGCACGGTAAAACAATTCACCGAGTCGGGCGATTTCTTCCGGCTTCATGCCAATGCCGTTATCCGTAACCGTCACATGCAGCACATTGTTTTCGAGTCGTTCGGCCTTGACGACGATCTGACCGGTACCTTTTGGCGTGTACTGAATGGCATTGCGGAGCAAATTGAAGATCACCTTCGCAAGCTGTTTGGCGTCTGTTGTCAGGATCGGCAGCCCCTGTGGAATAGTCCATGTCACCTGATGCTCATATTCGGCAATCAGCGACTCGGCCTGTTTCTGTACATCCATGATGATCTGACCGAAGGTAGTCATTTTGTTATCGAGTCGCAGCCGCCCGCTGTTCAGCTTGGAAATATCGCTGATGTCGCTGACCAGACCTTCCATGCGAATGATGTTGTTGCGGATTGTGCCGACGAACTGCGTTTGCATATCGTTGAGCGGCCCGATCATGCCTGGTTTGGCAAGCATATCCGCATAGCCGCGAATGCTGGTCATCGGCTTGCGAATTTCGTGAACCATCATCGACGAGAAGGCGGCGGTCTCCTCAATCATCTTATCGAGTTCTATGCGTATCTGGGCGGCATCTGCGCCCTCGCCGTGCTGCGCCGCTTGATGGAGCAGATCGGACAATCGATCAAGCTGCTGTTTGAGTTCAGCCGGGTCTAATGCGCTAACGTTCGATTGTAACTGCCCAACCAGTGCTTGCGCTTCATGCAGTGGGCTGATTGTTTGCTCGGTCATGTTGCCTCCGGTGGGATAAGCTGCCATTCACGTTCGCCGCCTACCTGGACAGTGTACTCACGAATACTGCGTTCCATCTCATCAATGCTATTCCAAAAACTGCTGATCTGCGATTTATAGCAGGCAATCGCTGCGATCTTGGCCTCCAGCGCGTCGTCATCGACGGGGTGCAGCACGGTTGAAAAGCGATCACGATCCCACACTTCGTTGATCTTGAACTGGTTGAGCGCCGCTTCAATGGCACTCCCACCCTGCAAACTGTACGGGTATTCTTCATAAAAAGCAGGTGCTTCCAGCGAAGGCGCGTCAATGTCCGTTTCCTCTGAATGATCTTGCAGCAGGTACACTTCGATCAGTGTTGAAAGCGCCAGTTCACCGATGATCCGATGATCCACATGACCGCCCACGCCGAGCGGAAAATGAATTACATCATCAAAAGCCACCTCAGAAATCGCCGCTGCAAGATGATTTTCCATTCGCATAGCTGAATCAATGCTATCGATCTTACCGAAAATGGCGTTCACGTCAGGATACAAAGGCTGTCCGTTCCAATCATCGACGCGATAAATAGCATCCGTCCACTCCAAAAATTGAATCTCCGCACCAAGCGCATTCATAGCGCCCTGATCCTCTTCGCGGCGGGTGGCGGTAGCTGCTTTTCCCCGTCCGAGTCCCCAGCGTGCCCAGAGTTCTTCGACAAACGGCGTCGGCTGAAACTCGTCCGGCGGATCGCCCGCCATGACCGTGATCACAACGACGCGCTCCCCTTGCCGGGTCAGCATGGCGATCTGACCACCACACGATAGCGCGGCGTCGTCGGGGTGCGGAGAGAAAAACCAATGCGTCATTTGACCACTGGCAACGTAAACGTAAAGGTACTGCCCACTCCTGGCGTACTCTGGATCGTCAGTTCACCGCCCATCAGTTCGATCAGATTGCGCGTGATCGCAAAGCCAAGCCCTGTGCCCTGCTGCTGCAAATTGTTCTCTGCACGCCAAAATTTTGTGCCAAGTTGGGCAAGCTGTTCGGGCGTCATACCAACGCCGCTATCGGCCACACTAAAAGCGATCCGATCTCCACTGCGCCGCACGCTCACATCGAGCTTACCGCCGTCGGGCGTGTACTTGTAGGCATTGCTGATCAGGTTGAGCAGGATTTGCGTCAGGCGATCTTTATCGGCCTGAACGTGTGGCAATCCCGATTGAATATTCAGGTGTAGGTGATGACCGCGCCGTTCGATCTCGTTTTGAGTGCCTTCTATGGCGATATTCACCACTTCCTGAACATCCACATCATCTGGTTCAATCCGCAGATTGCCCGTTTCGATACGGCTGATGTCGTTCAAGTCGCTGACCAGCACCTTCATACGATTGACCGCGTTCTTGATTGTGCCAATGAACTGCTGCTGCTTCTCGTTGACCGTCCCGGCCATTGGCAGCAAATCCGCATAGCCGCCGATGCTGGTCATGGGCACTTTCAATTCGTGAGCGACAATCGACACAAACTCGGATTTGGCGTGGTTAGCCGCTTGCACGGCATCGTACAAACGCCCATTTTCCAGCGCAATCGCCGCCCGATCTGCTACCCGTTCAACCAGTGGGCGCGTTTCTTCGGTGAACGCTTCGGGATCGGACGCAGCCAGGGAGATGATGCCGCTAACCTGATTTTCGCGGCGGATGGGTACACAGAAAAACGCCGTTGCATGATCTTCTGCCGAGGCTTGAAAGGCGGATTTCTGGGTCTGCATCACTTGCTGAATCACCTTAAAACCAGGCACATCGGATGATATATTCATCCCTTCGCGCAAGATATGGGTTGCTCCCAAATGCGCCACGACACGCGGTGTATCGGTGTTCTCATCCAGAAAGATCATGCTGGCACTTTGGGCGCTGCACGCCCGCATACACCATTCGAGCGTGAACGCGATAGTTTTGCCCGTGTCAAGCGTTTCGTTCAACTGGCGATCAATCCATTGGAGCATCGTCAATTCTTCGACACGGGCAGCCAATGCTTTGTCGGTGGCGCTGAACAGGCGGGCGTTGTCGATGGCGACGGCGGCTTGCCCCGCGAAGGCATCCAGCACTTCCAAATCCTTGTCACCGAATAGACCCGTCCGCATCCGGTTATCGACATACACGACGCCGATGATCTGCCCTCTGGCGCGCAGCGGACTCGCCATGATG
>JBBSEU010000093.1:0-18896 GCA_038239365.1 Aggregatilineales bacterium | reverse complement strand
TGTCATCGTCATTCAACTCCGGGGTGGGATCGACGTAAATCAGTGCATCCTGGCCGATACCTTCTTCCATCTGCTTGAGATGAAACTTTGCCTTGTCAACAATATCATCTCGATAAACGGTTTGCCCATCTTCGGACAAAGCGAGCTGACCTTCAGCGGACAAGATGAAATCCAGCATCAATTTGGCTGAATTTGGACTGCTGCCGTGCTTGGTGATCCCCATATCGTGTGTCAGGATGGGGGTGCCATCGGCCAGCAAACTCCAACCCAGATGATGATTCGGATCGCTGCGCTGATTTTCTACCGCCGCAAACGATACCAGAAATCCGATCTTGGTTTCGCCGCTTTCTACACTATCGACGACCTCGGCATCATTGGCTTTGGCCGCGATGCGTGTTGAACCGAGTGTGTCAAAAATTTTCCAGCCTGGTTCACCATGTTTTTGTGTCCAATACCAGTTCGTTTCGAGCGCAGAAAGCGATCTGCGTGCATCTTCGGTAGACAGCTTGCCTTTGAAGTCCGCCGGGTTTTTGGTGATCATCGCGGCCAGTTCTGCCAGCGTCTTAGGTGGGTTCGAGACAAGACTTGTGTTCCAGATAAGCCCAATCGGATCAACCGACATGGTGTAAGTGCCATCATCCGCTTTAGCCCAGTCGGGCAGGTTTGCATCCTCAATCGACTTATAATCGATCAATTCATGGTCGCTGAGAACGCTTTCCCAGATACCCTCGGCAGTCGTACTGAGCAAATCAGCAGTCCGCACACCGCTGTCCACTTCGTCCAGATAACGGGTGACTACCTCACTTGATTCGAGGTCTACATTCTCGACTTTGATCCAAGGATATTTTGCATTGAAGGCTTTAAAAACGGTCTCCCAACTGCCATCTTCTAGAGTCGAGTAGATGAGCAGCCCTTTTTCGGCTTTAGAGGCATCAATGATGGTCTGATAATCGGCTGAAGGTGTTGCCTGAGCGTGTACAGGCTGCCGAATGGCACTCCCGATCAGCAGTACAACCATCAGCGTAAGAGTAGTCAGGCGGGTTTTGGGCTTGCGAACGATGATGTTAAAGGCGTGCATGGTTTTTCACTTTCCCCGAAATAATGGAATGGACAGTTGGTAGCTCGATACTGCATTTTCTAAATTTTTGTGAATTATGTTAAGGACAAAGTAAAAGTGCAATAGAATAGTAGAACTTTTTAGCTGTCTGATAGGAATACGTTATATGGTCCGCCTATCCAAAGCGCCCCTTCGTCGATTTTTTCTGACCTGCATATTGGTTGTTTTGTTAATCGCTAGTTATGGGGTTTTGCCGCCCCAGATTGAAGCTGCCCCCAATCCATTTGAGTCCGACGATACGGCAGCTTCACGCGCGCTTGGGCTGGTGAACGAGTGGCGTGTCAGCGAAGGGTTGATGCCGCTTGAACTGAATGGCGTGCTTCAACAGATGGCGCAGGCGCAGGCCGAATATATTTTGCCGCGTCTATCCTCGATCAGTGAAGAAGAACTGTACCACCACGATGCCAAAGGCCGAACGGCGATTGCGCGTGCGGTTGAAGTCTATAACTGGCCGGATTTTAATTTGCCACAGCGCGTCGAAGTGGGTGAAAACGCTGCTCAATTCAACGTGAAGGGGGCGGTAAACTTCTGGCAAAATTCGCCAATCCATAAAAAAACTGCGACAAACCCAACTTACCGTGAAGTCGGAATCGTTGCCTTGCCGCTCCCAGCTAAAGGAACATACCTGTTCTATATGTGCTTTGGCGCGCGCCCGAACAAGCTGACCGCCATGCTTGCTCCCGAAGGCGACACCCTTTATGTTTCGCGCGAATTTTCAAAGTATTCCCCTGAAAAGAAAGTCGAACCGACGATTCAGCTTTTCGATGCGAACCGCACACCGCTGACTGACCCCATGCCCTACAGCTTGAAAGTCTCTGTCCCGAAAGGCGCAGGGGCAAAGTTCTATGTCAAATACAAGACATCCAAAAGCGAACTGTGGACGGAAGTTCAGAACACGCGCGATAACACGATCCTCTCCGATAAACCAGCGGTGAGTGTGAGCGCGCAGTTGAAGGCAGTCCTGGCCGAAGAAAAGGTCGATGATCAACAGGCTACCCAGACCGCTTTAGCGATTACGCCTTTTGATCCGGTGAATGTCTCACCCACCAGCAGCGCGACACTGGCCCCTGCATCAACCAGGCCACAGGTGACTCTGCCACCTACCAATACCCACGCGCCGACTGCAATGGCTACCTCGACACAGGCCGCAGTTGCACAGCAAGTGACCTTGCCGCCGACCAATACGCATATTCCAACGGCAACTACGACTGCTACCCCGCAAACGATCAGCCTGGCCGCCACCACGCAACCTGCCAGCCCAACTCAACAGTCGGTGGGTCAACCGGATTTGATCATTTCGTACAGCAGCAAAGCGTTATTTGTGCAGAATGTCAGCAAACGTTCGCTAAAGCTGGACGGATTGAAGATCGGACGGCTCAGCATTGATGCGTGGCAAAGCGTGGTAAAACTTCCGGCCAACGGCTTGCCCGCTGGAAACTGTTTGGAAGCTGATGTAGTCGGGGCCGGTGAAGAAGCGCCACCCGGTGTTTGTAAGCATGTGTGGGTTGCTATACAGGTTAATCCGTCACGCGCCTTCTGGACGACAGATGCGTTCGATGTGATATTCAATGGCAGCGTGATTCGAACGTGTGCGCTTGCTGCCAAAACATGTGACATTAAGCTGCCCTAAAGCCGCCGGGGACTTGAGTCCCCGGCTCAGATAACAAAGGCCACTAATGGTCTTTAAGAAAACAGGCCGAATACCATCCGGGACTCCCCTCTCTGTAAACGGAGAGGGGGTTGAGGGGTGAGGCAAACTTATCCGCCTTCCCAGGCTTTTCACCAATCTTCCTGATTGTAGTGCCGATTGTCCTTCACGATGAGCGCGGCGGGTTTGTAGGCACCGACGGCATTCGTGAAGTATTCGTGCAGCACCCCGGCAAAGCGAAAGCCGTTTTTGAGTTGTGCGGTCAGCGTCGGATCGATCAGGTCGCCGCGTACTACCTTCTGGCAGTACGCCTGAACGTTCATCCGGTCTGCATACTGCGCGAAGCCGGGCAGCATCCCGCCCGCGATCTGGCCGCGCAGATTGAGCCGTTCTGTCAGGGCCGTGCGCGCTTCATACAGCTTGCGCCCAATGCCGTGCCGCCGGAAATCCGGGTGAACGTTCATATCCGCGCCGTACAGCCATTCACCAAACGGGTTATGACCGCTTAGCCAGCCATGATCAATGATGTCTAGGAAGCTGTGCTGCGGATTGGCAAAATCGAAATTCATTCGCATGGTGCTGGTTGAAGCAACCGGTTCGCCATCAACCAATGCCACAAACTGACCTTCAGGAAACAACCTGAGGTGATTTAGAAAGTGTTCTTCCCGCAGCAGTTCCGAAGGATGCAGCGTCGGGAAAGCCAGCGGTTGCAGGGCGGCTAAGGTCTCAACATGGTCTGCCGCCAGCGTCGTTATGGTGAGCACTTGCGTGTTCATCTGTGTTTTCATAAATCGTATGCAGAGTCGGGAAAGAGGGGTGTCCCAAATCCGCTACCCCCTTTCACTGACTGTGCGGAGCGACTGCTCCATCACGTCTAAACCCTCGATCAATTGATCCTCCGGGATCATCAAGGGTACGAGCATTCGTAAGCAGTTGCTAAATAGTCCGGCGCGAATCATGATCAAACCACGTCGTGCCGCTTCCTGAATCACCGCCAGCGTTTGATCTTTAGCGGGCGTTTTGGCCTTGCGATCTGTCACCAGTTCGACGGCAAGCATCGCGCCGAGGCCGCGCACATCACCGACAAGTCGTATGTCGTCGCGCCAGCCGTCCATCCGTTCGCGGATGATCTCCCCGATCTTCACTGCGCGTTCCGGTAAATGGTGCTGCTGGATGTACTTGATCGTCTCGATGGCTGCCACGCATGTCAGCGGATTGCCGCCATATGTGCCGCCAATACCACCCGGATGTGGGGCATCCATTACCTCGGCACGCCCGGTCACGGCACTAATCGGCATTCCCGCCGCAATCGACTTGGCTGTGATTAAAATATCGGGCTGCACCCCGGCGTAATGTTCAATGGCAAACATCTTGCCCGTGCGCCCAAAACCAGTTTGCACTTCGTCGGCAATGAGCATCATGCCATGCTGCTTACAGCGATTGGCGATATGCTGCATATAGCGCAGCGGTGTGGGAATGAAGCCGCCTTCGCCCAGCACTGGCTCAAGGATGACCGCAGCCACCGCCGACGGATCGACTTGCGCGGTCAGCGCATGATCGAACGTGGCGATGCACCAATCGGTGAATTCGTCTTCGGTCATTTGCGGCGGGCGACGGTACTGGTAGGGGAAACCAAGTCGGTATACATCCGACGCGAACGGGCCAAAGCCCTTTTTGAACAGATCATACTTGCTGGTTAGCGTCATGGTCAGCAGCGTTCGACCATGATACGCGCCCTCAAAGCAAATAATTGCGGGGCGTCCTGTATAGGCACGCGCACAGCGGATCGCGTTCTCAACCGCTTCGGCACCCACATTGGATAGAATCGTCTTCTTGGGGAAATCGCCTGGCATCAGGCCATTCAGCATTTCGCAAAGCTGAACGTAGGATTCGGTTGTACCGACAATCGAGCAGAGATGCAGGAGTTGATCAGCCTGGAGTTTGATCGCATCGACTACATTTTCGGGCGTGTGCCCGACAGCAAGCGCACCAATGCCACCTGCGAAGTCGATGAATATGTTGCCATCTACATCCGTGACCAATGCGCCGTTTGCGCTGGCGGCCACTACGGGAGTGGATCGTCCTAGACCCCGGACAACGGCAGCCTCACGGCGCGCAAGAATTTCGCGTGCTTTTGGGCCGGGTATGTCTGTCTTAACCTGGATCGCACGAGTTGAAACGACCGTCATAATGCGGTTCCTTATCTAAATATGCAAAGACGCGAGACACGGCCATTTGTAATGGCATGAGGGTGAGGGATTTCGGCTGGTCAGGACGCACTGAAGAAAAGATGAGTAGAGTCATACCGTAAAGTTGGGTACTCCATCGACTAAAATTTCGGACACATCTACTATAGCATAAGATCATAAGATTTAGTTAACATTGGGCGGGGGTGTACGAAGTTTAGGCAAAAGTTTTTAGGCAACACAAGGCTACGCCAGGCGCTATATCCACCCCGGTTAGTACAAGCCCCTCAGAGCGAAAGGCTTAATACATTTTTGCGAATAGGGACTAATTGTTTTTGTTCAGCAGTGCGGCGAGCGCAAGCGGCGTATTCGTCGTGAATTGATCGACACCTGTAGCCAGCAGACGTTTGGCGTTTTGCTCAGAAATGGGTTTGCCAACATCGAGTGTCCACGCATCGAGTTTGATCCCGGCGCTATGCAGCTTATCCGCCCAGTTGAAACCGTCATCCAATGATTGAGCTAACAATCTGTGGCTGATATAAAACGTGCTGATCCCATTTACCAACCCGATAAACGTTTCGCATCGATCCGCCAGATAATTGGCTGTTGACCAGAACCTCACGCTTGCAATCGGATGATCATCCCAGTAGCCATATGCACCCTGCTGTTTGGGATAAGCGCGTGGATCGATCATTGTGCCGGGTTCGTGCCAGTCCAGATAGAAGCCAATGTCGAAGCCCAGATCAAGCAAGGGGGCCAATCCGCGCAGCTTGCGAAGCTGCCAATCCGCTCCGGTGCTGACGATCACCCGTTCGCCCAATGGTTCAATCAAATGCAGGAAACGTACTAGCGGTTCTTCACTGGTGAAGGGGATCATATTTTTGAAGTCGATTTGCAAACGCGCTGTCCCGGCCTGTTCGAGCAGCAGAGCCACAACATCGCTCAACAGCGGCACATGATAGTCTGTCGTCACGCCCCCGACGCGAAAACATAATGTGCGCGCGTCGGCACTGCTGCACGCGCCTACCTCACCGCTGCCACTCGTCTCCGATTCCAAAACTGGATCGTGAACCAGCAAATAATCGCTATCGGCCAATGCGGTTACATCAATCTCGATGAATGCCGCGCCTGAATCGAGGCTGGCACGGATCGCTTCAAGTGAGTTCGGCGGGTAGGTTTGCCCGTCGAGTGCGGCCATGTGATGCACAATGATTGGCGGGCGAATCGGCTGCAGGGGTGAGCTTTGTGTCATGATCCGATCTCCTGTGCTTTCTGATGACGAACCGCCTGCAACACGTCAACCGCTTGGGTGTGCAAATGGCCGTTGGAAGATAGCAACCCGCCGCGCGCCATGACATCAAACGGTTGGCCGTCATAGTGCGTGACCTGCCCGCCTGCTTCGCGCACGATCAGGATACCCGCACTCATGTCCCAGGGCGCTAAACCATATTCCCAGTACAGATCGAAGCGCCCGCACGCCACATAACACAAATCGAGTGCCGCCGAACCCATACGTGCCATGCCCTGACAGCGCGGCACGAATGCCGCCCATTCGGCAGTATTGTTATTTTCGGTTTGCAAACCCGTCGGGAAGCCACTGGCCGCCAACGCATCGCGCAGTTGGGATGCACCCGAAACGTGAATCGGCTGACCGTTGCGCGTTGCGCCACCGCCCCGAACCGCCCGGAAACACTCCTCGAACATCGGATCATAGACCACACCCGCCAGGACTTCACCGTTTGGCGCGATCAAACCCAGGCTAACGGTACAACGCGGCACACCGTGTACGAAATTGTACGTGCCGTCCAGCGGATCGATCCACCACGTCGGCGCGTCATCCGATTGTGTGACAGATGCCAGCCGAGTGCCTTCTTCGCCCGCGATGTGACAGTTCGGAAAGGCCGCGCGGAGCAAACTTGCCGCCAACGCTTCACTAGCGCGATCCGTCTCCGTAACCAAATCGTTCGTGCCTTTGTCGGTCACGTTACGCGGCAGATAGAAGGCTTCCCGGATCAGTGCGCCACAGGCACGCGCCGCGCCTTCGGCCACTTGTGCGGCCAATGTCAGGTCTAACTGCGAAGGGTGATCGGTCACTATATAGTCCCTTGAGAATAGCAAAACGACTCGTGCAAACTGGTTTTTGGCGTACTTTCATTAAGAATATCCGCATATTTGTCTCAGTTCTTGTTAAGCGCGCTTTACAATTTCTTGATTATTGCGCCCAATGCTCTTAACATAATTTCCCCCAAATTTTCATCACAGTTTTCTAATGTCTCTGCTGTTCAGTCAGCTATCCCATTTGGAGGACGTTTTATGTCGTTCATCTTGAAGGCAAAATTGCTGCGTGCCCTGACCGCCGCAGCCGTAATCGGTATCATGGCCGCTGGTGTGATCAGCACGCGCGCCGCCGATAAGTCAGTGGTCAATGTGTACAGCGACGGCGATACCAACATCACCGATTGGTATGCCAACATCATTAAGCCTGCTTTTGAAAAGGCGTATCCTCAATATACGATGAATTTCGTCAATGCGCGTGGTGCTGGCGAAGGTACCAAGTCTATCGCTGACCGTGCTCTGGCCGCTCTGCAAACGAACAGCGATCCGCAGGCCGAAGTCCTGGATTTCGACGCTCTGAGCTACCCCGAACTGATCAAGGCCGGGCTGTGGCAGAAGATCGACGAAACGAATGTCCCGAACTTCAAGAACGTGATCAAGGCTGGCCGCGACACCGAATTCAATGTGGCCTATCGTGGTTCGCAGGTGTTGATCGCCTACGACAGCGCGAAGGTCAAGGAAAACGAAGTACCGAAAACCTTCGCCGATCTGGTCAAGTGGATCAAGGCGCATCCCGGTCAGTTCGTCTACTGCCGTCCCGACAAGGGTGGCAGCGGTGGTAACTTCGTCGCACGCGCCATCTACGAAGTGACTGGCAAAGACCCGACGCTGTTCAAGGCAGGCGAATCGAATCCAGACCTGCTCGCTCAGTTCGATAAGGCGTGGGATCTGCTGCGCGAAATTCACCCGTTCATCTATGACAACGGTGCATATCCGGCGGGCAACCTCCCCGTGCTGCAACTGCTGGCGAATGGCTCCGTGTCGATGGCGTCCGCGTGGTCCGATCAGTCGATTCAGGCGCTTGCCAAGGGCGTGCTGCCAGATACCGTCAAGCTGTTCCAGTTCACCGATCTGCCAATGCCGGGCGGTTACGCTCACCTTTCCGTGCCGAAGAACGCCAAGAACCTGCAAGGCGCGCTCGATTTCGTGAACTTCATGCTGAGCCAGGACATGCAGGTTTCCGTGGTCAAGACCATTGGCGGCTTCCCGGCGGTTGCCTGGACTTCGCTGCCGAAGGAACTGCAAGTTCAGTTCAACAGCGTCATCACCGAAAACGTCCCATTCTGGCCGGGTGGGGCATATGGTGCCGCTCGTAACAAGGGCTGGTACGAAAAGGTTGCCACCAACATCAAGCCTGACCCTACCAACACACCTGCTCCGGCAACCAAAGCCGCCACCATGTCGGCTACAATGGCCGCGACTATGAACGCTACGATGAGCGCGACAATGGCTGCTACCGCCGCGAAATAACTCTGAATAATTAGCCTCATCCCTGAACCCCTCTCCGCACGTAGAGAGGAAACTCTGATGACCGTGTGATCTCCCCTCTCCGTAAACGGAGAGGGGCCGGGGGTGAGGTCAATAAGCACATCAATTCTATGGAATCCCCTTTATGAGCGTTGGAACTTTATCGTCTTCGGCACCTGCCCCGCAGCCGCGCCGCCTGAGTACACTGCTTGGCTACGTATTGGTTGCGCCGCCGGTTGTAATTATGCTGCTGCTCATCTTTTTTCCGGCGTTGCAGGCGGTGATACAAACGCTATTTATTGAGAACGAAGCTACCGGACAAACCGCCTTTTCGCTCCAAAATTATGCCCGGTTTTTTGCTGACCCAATCGGCCTGTCAAACCTATGGTATACCGTCGAGATCACGATCATCACAGTGCTGCTGTTATTTCTGTTATGTGTGCCACTGGCGTTGTATCTGCGCTTTTCCAACAGCCGCGTCGCCAATGCTGTGCAAGTTCTGGCGCTCTTTCCGTTGTTTGTGCCGGGGATCATCCTGGCCTTCGCACTGATTCGATTTATGGGCACGCGCGGCACTGTTGAGACGATTTTGCAACTATTCGGCTTCACCGGGTATCACACGCCCTATCTGAAGCCCGCCGGAATCATCATTGGACTGGTCTGGGAAGGTATCCCTTTCACGACGCTCGTTCTCACGTCAGGTTTGCGGCAGGTGGACAACGCTCTGATCGAAAGTGCGCGCGATGTGGGCGCGAATCGCTTTCAGATTTTCTGGCGGATCATTTTGCCGCTCATTCAGCGTCCGGCCTTGATCGTGTTCTGCCTCAATTTCATTGGCGTCTTTGGCAGCTACACGATCCCGTACTTGCTTGGCCCTGCCGCGCCGCAAATGATGGGCGTCTACATGCAGCAGACCTATGGCGACTATCAGGATCGCATTGGGGCGCTCACGCAAGCCGTGATCACCTTCCTGTTTTGCGCGGTGGTTGGCCTGCTCTATGTGCGTACTGTCACCCGCCAGCGCGCCGATGCACGTTAAACGAAAGGTGCGATGATGTCCACAATCACCCAGGCCGCTCCCCCTTTTGAGGTAAACCCGCGCAGTTCAGCAGCCAGCCTGAGCCGCTTCATCCGACGCGATGGCATAGGGCTTATCACGCTGGTTGTGCTGATACTGGTCATTTTGGGGCCGATCAGCTCCGTCTTTTTGTGGGCATTTGCCGAACGTTGGCGTTACCCATCGCTTATACCGACGCAATGGGGACTAAGTTACTGGAACGAAACACTCAGCCGCGCCGATATTGGCGACGCACTGCCAACCAGTATTTTCCTGTCCCTCGTTGTCACATTCCTTTCCGCGATTATTTGCCTGCCCGCTGCTTATGCCTTCGCCCGAATCAAGTTTCGTGGCCGACAATTTATGCTGTTGTCATTTCTGGTCACGAACGCCTTTCCGCGTTTCGGGTTATATGTGAGTATCGCGGTGGTATTCTTCCGCCTGAATCTGGTGGGCACGCTGCCCGGCGTTGTATTGATTCAACTGGTGAACACACTGTTGTTGATGATCTGGATTCCAACGTCAGCTTTTCAGGGCGTGGATCGCTCATTAGAGGAAGCCGCGCTCGATGTGGGCGCGTCACGTTGGCGGGTATTCATTCAGATCACTTTGCCGCTGGTCTTGCCTGCGCTGAGTGCCGCTGTCCTGTTGACCTTTGTCGGTACGTTTTATGAGGCTCAGGGCGCACTCTTGATCGGTTTGCCAAACGTGCGTACTATGCCCGTCCTGATGTACCAACTGATCAATAATCAGGTGATCGTGCAATATGGCGCGGTGATCTCCGTCGTGATGTGGCTGCCGTCGTTTTTTTTGCTGGGCTTTGCACAGCGATTTTTGCGCGGGGGTGCGCTAGCCGCCGGGTTCGGCGTTTAACAGAAAGGGTATCTATTCGTGTCCACTTTAACGCTGAACAATCTCACCAAACGGTTTGGCGATGTGCCCGCCGTGAATGGTATCAACCTGAACGTGGGTGATGGGGAGTTTCTGTGCATTTTGGGGCCGTCCGGTTGCGGCAAATCTACCGCGCTGCGAATGATCGCGGGCTTTGAGGAACCAACCAGCGGTGACATTCAAATCGACGGCGAGTCAGTTGCCCGAATACCGCCGAACTATCGGCCTACCGCGATGGTTTTCCAGAAGTATACGCTTTGGCCGCACATGAAGGTTTATGACAACATCGCCTTTGGTTTGCGGCTGCGCGGCCTGTCTCGTAAACAGATCGATCAGGAAGTCTCAGAATCGCTGGAGATGGTGGGGCTTGCCAAGTACGGCCCGCGCTATCCGTCGCAGCTATCGGGCGGCGAACAACAGCGTGTGGCGTTGGCGCGGGCACTTGTCCTCAAGCCAAAAATCCTGCTGCTCGATGAGCCGTTCAGCAACCTGGATGCGCTGCTGCGTGTGCGCTTGCGTGAAGAACTGCGCCGTATTCAGCGACAGGTACGCATCACGGCGATTTTCGTCACGCACGATCAGGAAGAAGCGTTGAGTCTGGCAGATCGAATCGCGGTGATGAACAAGGGCAGCGTCGAACAGTTAGATAAGCCGAGCGCGATCTATGCCAATCCGCAAACGCTGTTCGTGGCCGACTTCATTGGCGCGATGAATTTGCTGCCCGCCGTCGTGAACGGTGATGAAATTCGTATCGGGGATACCGAAAACTATCAGGTGCTGCCCACACCCGAAGGCGTACACGATGGCATGATCACATTGGCAATTCGCCCGGAAGACATCGCCATTGTGCCCGATTCAACCGTATCTGGCAGCGGCATCTGGCGCGCTCAAACCAGTCAGTTGTTCGATCTGGGACATTATCGGAAGGCGTTCGCCAATTTGCCGGGCATCGCCAACCTGAAAATTTACCTATCGAAGGCGACGAACATCAGCGAAGACGAGCCGATCACGCTCTACCCGATTCGCTATCTGGTTTATCAGGATGGCAAGCCACCAATTGAGACACTTCGCGCCAAACCTGAAGGCGTGCTGGCTTTTAGCTAATGGAGCAAACGATGCCAAATGTGGTCGCACACCGGGGCGCATCGCTCCAGGCTACCGAAAACACGTTGAGCGCCTATCGGCTGGCCGCCAAAGTGGGCGCGGCCATGATCGAACTGGACATTCGGCGCAGTCTGGACGGCCAAATCGTCGTCTACCATGACGCCGCTATTCCCGTTCCCGGCGAGTGCGAACGGCTGATTGAACGCTTGACGCTGGCCGATTTGCAGGCGATTCCACTGGCAAACGATGAACACATCCCGACGTTTGAGGACGTTCTGAGTGTTTGCCGTGAATGTAATTTAGGCTTGTACATCGAGTTCAAGGATACGTCGGAACGGCTCACCGCACACCTGATCGATCTGCTCAAAACGGCGGGTTTGCTCGATCAATCGATCCTGTTTGGCGCGCGGCCTGATCATATCGTCTACGCCAAGCAGATCGAACCAGCAGCGCGCACCTGCCTGAGCTACCGACAGGCGGGCATCGACCCGATCCTCATGGCGCAGGCGTGTCGTGCCGACGGATTGAATCTGGCTTGGGAAGATTATCCCGATCCGCTGGCCTATCTGACGCCTGAGTGGTTAGGGCGCGTGCGCGGCGCGGGCTTGCGCCTGATGAGTTGGCACGAGGAGCGCGCCGCCTTTCTGAGCGGATTAATTGCGCTTGGCATTGATGACCTGTGTACCAACGATCCGGCGTTGGCGCATCGGTTGGTTGTGGAAGCGGCTCAAAAGGACTGGAAATCAGCATGACTCAAGTTGGCGTAACAACGTCACCCACCTTATTTTCACTGTTGGAAAAAGGCGCTCTCAACATTGACTACATTAAGGTTGATGCAGATCGCGGCATGGAAGTTTTGACTCGTGCGCTCAAGTACAAGCCGGTGCTGCTGCATGACGTTTCAAATAAATTCTGGCTGAATTACGAGAATCCCTTCGATGAAACGATCATGGCGACAGCACGCACATTGCTTGATACGGCTGGCTCGAAATGGTTCTCAACCGGAATCGGTGCCAGCGCCGAACCCCAGGGTCATACGCTGGAATATTGGCGCGGCGCGGATGTGAGCCAGTTGCAGAGCCGCGAAACGGTAATCGCCAATGTCCTTCGCAATGGCCGCCGTTTGAAAGAATGGGCAGGTGTGCCGCTGCTGCTCGAAAACTACAACTATCACCCGACGAATGCCTACGAGTACATCTGCGAACCGGAATTGTTCAGTGATCTAACCGAGGCGATTGGCTGTGGTGTGCTGCTCGATCTGGCACATGCCCAGATCAGCGCGCACAACATGGGCTGGGGCGATCCGCGCCGTTACCTGGAAGCCTTACCGCTGCGGAAAGTGCGTGAAATTCACGTCAATCACCCCGGCTCGGATGGTAAACAGATGCTTGATCGGCATTTCCCCTTGCAGGATGAGGATTTGGGATTGCTGGCATGGACATTGGCGCATTGTCCCGCCGAGTCTGTCACGCTCGAATCGGAGTCGCCGGACGAGGAAACCTTGCTGGGTGAGATCGCCCGACTGCGACGCATCATTTTGACGTGAACGCTGAGGTGAACGACTTAAACAGCGAAGCGCACGTTGATAATATCACCGTCCAGCACAATGTACTCCTTACCCTCAAGCCGCATCTGACCCAGCTTTTTCAACTCGGCTTCGCTGCCGCCTTTCATTAGTTCGGCATAGTGCATCACTTCGGCACGAATAAAGCCGCGCGCCAGATCGCTATGGATGACCCCGGCGGCTTGCTGTGCTGTCGCGCCAATGCCGACACTCCACGCACGCACTTCATCCGCGCCCACCGTGAAGAACGATTGAATGTGCATCAGGTCATACGAGGCACGAATCACGCGGCTGGCGCTTGGCTCACTGATCCCGTATTCCTCAAGGAACATTTTGGCGTCGTCGCCTTCCAACTGCGCGATCTCGGCTTCGACGCGCCCTTGCAAACTGACCAGCGCCACTTGTTTGTGAGGATAGTCCGGCAAAATATCGGCAGGTTCCCGTTTTGCTTCGCCGCAGTTGAAAACGATCAACATTGGCTTAATGGACATTAGCCCATAGCCGCGTATCAGCTTGAGTTCGTCCTCGGTGATGTCCAGATCGCGCAAGGGCTGTTCCTGATCAAGCTGCCCCTTGAGCCGTTCCATCAGTTCGGCTTCCTGCTCGATGGCTTGCTTATTGACCGATTTGCCCTTTTTTTGATCTTCCACCAGGCGTTCCATGCGCTTCTCGACAACCAGCATATCAGCCAGCAGGAACTCCATGTCCATCGTGTTCACATCGCGTGCCGGGTCAACTGTGATCTCCGGGTGCGGCACTTTTTCATCCTCGAAAACGCGCACGACATGGATGAAGCCGTCCACCTGTTGCAGTTCGTTTCGCAGTGCGCCGCTGATGCCGCCCGCGCCCATGCCTTTTTCAAGGCCGCCAATATCCGTATAAGTGATCGTCGTATAGATCGTGCGCTTTGGCTTGTACATGGCCGTCAGCTTATCAATGCGTTCGTCCGGCACAGAGACAACCGCCGTGAAAACTTCCATTTTGCCGCTGCTCACCGGGCTGGTCGGGTAGTTGCTGCGGGTTAGCGCGTTAAAAATCGTGGTCTTGCCGCTGTTGGGCAGGCCAATAATACCAAGTCTCATCAGTGCTTCTTTCCAGTGTTCAAAATGCGCGGAGATTATAGCGCGGCGGGCGCTTTACCTCACGTCATTTCCGATTGAATTCAATCACCTGATGATTATCATCCGTATAGTAACGCTGTATTCCGCTGAAATCCGCCTGTAAAACGCTTAGGAACTGAGGCGAATAGCGGGTTGGCATATCCTGGATGTACCAAACTTGCTGAGCATCCTTTAGAAACGTTTGGAAGTCCTGTAAACTTTGCGTGGTCAATGTGCCGCTGAACCAAATTGGTGGGTCAGGTACCTGCTGCCGGATCGCCAGATAATTACGTTGTTCGGGGTGTTCCGTAAAATCCATGATGTAAAAGCCGTGATCATTAGGCACACTTTCTGGAAAGCGATAATCCAGATAGTACCAGTAACTCATGTGCTTGAAGATATATCCGCAGTCCACGACAACTCGCGCCCCCGGCTTCCAGGTCGGTGTGATCGCGGCAATCTCTTCTTTGTAAGGTCCGCTTTCCTCGTTGAAGGGTTGCAGTTGAATCCAATAGGCAGTGCTTAACACACTGGCAAAGCCGATAAGCGGTAACAATGCCCATTTCAGGCGTCGCGGCGTAAACACAATCGTTGACGCCACGAGAATTGCCAGGAAGGGCGGAACGATAATCAAGTTACGTATCGTTACATTTTGCACTTTGCTATTCGAGAGATAAGGCAAAACGAGCAGCAAAAACGAGGTAAGCCACAGATACGGCCATACCCAACCGCTACCCCAGCGAAATTGGCTATCTGGAATCCGTAACCTGATTTTTTTGCTCCACACAAATTTGAAAAAAATATAGATACTCAACGCAAGCGCGATACGTCCAATCAGCGGCGATGGGCTAAGCTCAGTAACAATGGAAATCGGTAATAGATAATCTGTGTTAGCCACCGCATACCAGATGCCGCCCGGCCACGACACCAGAAGTGTATGTAGAAAGGGGAGTATCCATCCGATAAAGGAAAGGCTAATTAAAGTAAAAATCGCCAGCCCTTTAAGTAATAACTTTGGAGACCAGCGCACAAGCAAGATAAAGAACAGAAATGAGGCAGCTAAAACATACAGTGAGTAATAATGCGTATAAATTAATAAAACCCCGCAAGCCACAGTCAGGAAGGCATATAAAAAATTTCGATGCCTGATCCACCGTAAAAAGAAAAGATTGAAAGCAATTGTCTCCAAACACAAAAGATAATACATTCTAAATTCATGCGAGTAGAACTTGAAATGAAAAGATGTGCCCAACACGAATACAGCGACCAGTCCTACCTGTCGATTGAACAAATCAGTTGCCAGTCGAAATAAAAAGGCCAGGGCGAGTGCCGTTCCTAGCAAAGCCTGAAACCGGGTGATGGGTTCTAAGTGGCCGAATAGACCAACATAAATATCCGAGAGTATCCACCACAACGGGACATGTACATCGGTGGTTGCAAGGTTAATGACATTCGTTTGTATCGAGAAGCCCATTGCTTCAAAGGCCACCATCAACTCATCCTGGCGATAGTTACGACCATGCCATAACAACGTATGAATTGCCAGAATGCCGAGCGTGATCACCGCAAACGAGATGATGATAAATGCGTAATTTCGTCCCTTCCTCCACAGATCATCATCTTTTTTGTAGAAATTCATGCTTTCCCCAGTTGATAAACTGTGAACCATTGATTCTGAAAGACAAGTTGGGGTGTGTAGTATACAGAACCTTCCACACACGGCTGCACTTTTTCCATTACCAACGTTACCAGATAATCGACACCTCTTGTTCCCGCAAAGCAAGCGAGTTGCTCAGGTATCTGAATTTTCTGTAGGGCTTCATCGTACAGAATTTTGAAGTTACCGGAGTGTAGACCGCTATAGATGGGGAGCGTTGTATCCGTGTACCCAATAAGGAGGCTTCGTTGCGCTAGAGTACGGAAGTTCGCATCAAAAGTAGTCAGGAAAAACAAGTTATCTTTCCGGGTGTTCGTTTTTGCCCAACCGGTCACAGCCAGATACGCGGTCTCGTACTCATGTGCTGATTTAGCATCTGTAATCAAATAGTCGAGTTGTAGGTTGGGGTTTGTCGTGGCCGCCAACTTCGCCGAATACGAACTTGGATTCGCCGATTTTTCCTGTTCTGTATACCATCCGAATAAACCAGCGGCTATACCGCAGATCATCCAGAGCAATAGTGCAGGTTTCACGAAAACGAGGGCTGTGGCTTTGTCTTGTCGATTAAGATAATAAATAAGAACACAAATATAGACCAGCAAGGCAATCGCTACCGGATGAAATGGCTCAGTCACGGTTATTTTGACGTTGAGGTTAAAATACGCAAGCAGCACGCCACTTACGATATAAACGTAGCGTGACCAATGCCCTGCCGCAAAACTCGTGAAATGCCACAGTGCGCGCCCAAACAAAAGGTAAAGTGGCAAAAAGGCGAAGTGCTGGAACCGTGCCATTTCAAAAATAAGACCTGTTAACGCGGTATTCCCGGTTAAACGCCAGACAAAATAAAGCAGGGTCTGCTGAATGGGTCCGACCCACAAGCAGATAATCAGCGCAAATAACAACCCTTGATCGAGTTCATGTTCTTCGCGCTTTACAACACAGACAATTCCGTACAGCAATACAACAATGGGTAGATAACCCGCCGACATAAAGAGAACCGCATAGACCGCCTGAATTGTCAGGAACCATAATTTCGCATCTACTCTACGCTTCCGCGCAGTACGCAAACTCCATAGAGTGAGGCCGCTCACAACATGGTAGAACGCAAAAAATGCAATAACGATGGCAGGCCGAACATCGAATGAAAGAGATTTTATTTGAATATTCCATACATTACGCCAGGGAAATATCATGAAAGTTTGACCAAAATCCATGACGACCTGAGAATCGAGGCTTGATAAATTGGTTGGGACACCACTTCCACCACCAAATAAACGCAGTGCAAATAGAGGAAATGCGCCAAGCGTAAAGAAGGCAACGGTTGACCAAGGCAATTTGCGACGAAGCGCCTGTAAGATTGCCAAAACTCCGACAATCTCAATGGCCGCAATGCCGCTAACCGAGTGCAGCAAAAACAGCGATGCACCCAACAGCGCGCCAATTCCAACAATCCACCACCAACGAACTCGCTGCTGCTTAGCGCCCGGAAAGAACCAAAACTTATAGATCAACCAGACAAATAATGGCGTAAACACGGTATAGAGTGCTTCGGGTAGCAGTTGTTCTGGCACAATCGAGTTGCGCGCGCCAGAAAACCCCGGCATTCCCCAGATAGCATTGGTAAATGTGAAATACACCGGAAAGAAAGCAAGTATCGCCATAAAAACTGCCAGTAAACGATCTGACAGAATTTTTTGCATGAGTAGCATCAAAAATAGAAAATATGGAATCATCAAAAGGAGATGGTAGAGACTGAAGGCCATTACCCAATTTTCATTTGAAAGGCTATAAAAAAACTGAAGACCTTTCATATAGATATATGAGCTTAGCCAGATGCTGTTTGGAAAAATGCCATTGGCATAGATCGAATCCCGGCTAAAAAGTTGAGGATCCAATCGTTGCAAAAGCGAGACTGAATAAGAAACATTATCCCAAAATAGAAGGAGAGTGAGACGTGGTTCAGTGGTCAACGCCCCATAAACTTGAAATGCTATGAATCCGCAAACAGCACAGGCCAAAACGAAAGCCTGCGAACGAAAAAACTTTGGGAGCGGTACTGACCATGACATAGCTAACCCTTCATTTGAAAGAGCGGAGGCACGTTGAAACCATTACAAGCGTTACATTTGCTAGGGCTTTCGTTTGAAGATCGTCGCGCCTGCTCCATCGTAAACAATTTCGTAGTTCGGCGATGCGATCAGCGACATCCGTAGCGCATAGTTGTCCGATCCCCCTACGGTAAGCAGTACATACGAATAGATTTTGCCCACTTGTTGTGCCCAACTATCCAGGCAGGCCGCATCCTGCGTCGCGCAGCCCTGCAATGTCTCGTAATCCTGTACTCGTTGGCTAAAACCGGGCAGCCATTCAGTACCCTGGACAGTCATGACACTCTGACGCTGAGCCAATACGGGGAACCATTCGCCGATATTATCGTTGTACCAGGGGACATGTCGCGTAACCAGTGCAAACTGACTATCAGACGCTGTGTTCTGCGCGACCCATAACATCGCGTCGCGGTCTTTTTCGCTAGTTTTGGGCGGCGTAATATTTAATGCAGTAGTTATTCCAAGCCCCAGTAGAAATAGGAAAAATATGACACGCGCGACGAGGCCATCTACGCCTGTGCTTTTACCTGCTGGATTGAGCCGTTCCAGAGATGGCAGAATGATCTGACCAATAGCAATAGCACCGACCATCGCCAATGGTGTGGCAATAAACACGACGGAGATACGTGGCTCCAGCAGAAAAATCACGCTGATCCAGGCAGGCAATAAATAGTTGCGCTCGGCAATAAGCCGAACCATACCGACCAGCCCCAAAAATCCCCAGAAAGCCTGCCCGACGAAGCCGACACCTATAAACAGTGTTAAAAGATTATTTTGATGATCAGTTAGGGACCCTGTTTGAAAAGCTGCTAGCAAAGGTGCAAATCCATGCTGCCCGATAATGCTTAACCACCAGGGTGCAGTAAAAATAAAAACGAC
>JBBSEU010000092.1:0-19149 GCA_038239365.1 Aggregatilineales bacterium | reverse complement strand
TACCAAGTCCAGGCGATCCATTGGAAGATCATCCTGCCGATCAAGCGCAGCTTGAGTGTATTTCGGAGATGCTCGTTTTGATGGGATTGCAAAATGAAAGCGATAAATTGCAATCCCAATGGGAAGAAATTGTAAGCATGAGCCGCGTCGAGCGTCCTCAAGGCTACTCGTTGTACTACCCGCCTGAACTCCTTAAAGGTATTGCTGAGACGGTATTCGAGGGTTGTAAAGCGCGGGGTCTAATCTCTTTTACTGCCCGTCAAAAGCGTGGGCAAAATGCGATGATTGTCAACTTGGTCGATCAGGCGTGGCATCAATTTAGAACATCTTCCCAAGACTACGCTATTTGGGAAGCGCTTGCTCTGGAAAACCTAAAACAACACCTTGCTAAAACTCTGTAACGCTGCCGCGTTTATTAGGTGAAGGTCAGAGCGGAAGGTCGGAGGACGGAGGATAACTTGGTTGACAAAATCGTTGGCGATGAATCACTGGTCGAGGGACTTCGCCGGGGCAGTCCCGAAGCACATGCACAACTCTGGCAGACATACGGCGACAACCTGATAAGTTTTCTGCGATCTTTAGGAGCCGACCCAGATGATGCTGCTGATGCCGCCGTTGACGCCGTAGCTCGTGTTGTCGAAAAGATTGATCAGTTCGATCCCCAGAAGGCTAAAGGCAAAGCGCCCTTCCGCAACTGGTTATTCACCATCGCCCGCCGGATATGGCATGATCAGCAACGTAAACGGAAGAATATCGTCGCTTTGGACGATGAGTTGCCAGATATTCATTCCCCGGCGACGACTGACGAGCCTCCAACCACAATTGCTGAGGTTCTAAACTACGCGCTGTCCACATTGCCCGATAATCAGCGTCAGACCATCACTATGAACGTTTACGACGACGTGCCGTTGAGCCAGATCGCGCAACTGATGGGAGTACCAGAAGGCACAGTGCGACAGTGGAAAAAGCGAGGGCTTGCGGCTATGAAATCCGCATTGAAAGACCTGCCCATTTTCGCTGATCTGGTTGATCGCAAATAAACAGTGCCTTTATACAAATCTCAGGGAGGATATACTGTGAACCAGAAACCCGAAATGAATTCAGCCGAAATCGAGCGGCTGTTGGCTGCGATGTCTGCGAACAATACGCTGGATATAGAGCTAACCGACGTAGAGCTTGATTTGCTGCTGGCGAATGCTCCATCTGTAAACCATGCGGAACATTTGACCACTCGTGCCTTGCTCAAAATGCAGGAGGCGCAACATAAGCGCGAACAGCGGCTTCCCACTTTCGCGTTGGGGCAGTATCTCGCCTACGCACGTCTGTCCGCTGGATTGACCCAATCTCAAGTTGCAAACCAGGCGGCTGTGCCAGACCAGGCGCTTGAAGGACTAGAGAGTGGTTCGTGGGCCATTGACCAGATAATCCGACAGTTTCCCGCCAACATCATGGTTCGTATTCTGGCTGCAACACGAATTGTAGTGCAAGATTTCAGTGATGAATTGTCCGACCTTGCCAACGAAGCCTCGCTCAAACTGACCCAATCTTCTGCTTATGCTCGGTCTCGCCAGTCATCAAATTCGAGGTCAGCAGACCTGATTGCAAAGGTTGCTGAATATATTAGTGAGATGCAACGATTATCGCTGTAATAGGTCCTTGAGTTTGCTAGCGGCTTCGTCAGCTCAGCATCACAGGCGAAGCCGCGCAAACATCATTGAGCAACGGGAATCCTTATAAAAAGTGTGCGCTGAGGATAGGCGTCAGTTTGGCGAAGTTCGTCCAACAAAAGCAAAAAACAAAGACGTGCATTCGAGTGCATGTCTTTGTTTTACGCACTCGTGAAGTTTAGTTGTCATCTTGCCGGACCGATACTAATTTGTAAATACTTGGTCGTTCAACCGAAAGGAAAACCCATATTTCTGTTTGAGACCCAAGAAACGATTACAACCATAAAACTGCCGGTAGGGATACAACCATATCTTTGCCAAAGCGGCAAAGAATTGGTTGGAGGCACAACGCAAACTATAGATAGTGAGGAGGATAGGGTCGGTGGGACTCGAACCCGCACAGAATAAGAGGCCGTCCCTATGCACAACTGGAACCCAGTTTCAAAGGACCCTGACAACTATTTTTGCACCCGATAAATTTTCGGGAACGACTCACAAATTTCGACAACTGTGTTATCTGAACGTAAATTTAGCTTTGAGCAAATCCTATCTAGCTGGGTAGGGTGGATTTACCGGCCAATAATGCCAACCGTCAGCACCAACACGGCCTGCAAGTTGAGTAACAAAAACAGGCATATAAAATAAACCTGTTCCTGATTTCACAAAAGAACAGGTTTATTCCAAAGAGAACAGGTTTATTCAGAAAGGAACAGGTTTATTCCTTCCCTACAACAGGCATATAAAATAAACCTGTTCCTAATTTCACAAAAGAATTTATTCCTTTCCGAACCTGCTCCTTCTTGCACAAAGGAACAGGTTCGGAAAGGAACAGCTTTATTCCTTAGAACGCCCACGACGTAGATTTATTGTCAACGACATGGATGTATTGTCAATGACCCGAATCTATTGTCAACGATCATTACTGCAAATTCTCGAAAACGGCAGCCGCGCCCTGACCGCCGCCCACGCACATCGTCACCATGCCGTACTTAGCATTGCGCCGCTTCATCTCGTGCAGCAGTTGAACCGTGAGTTTTGATCCGGTGCAGCCGAGTGGATGGCCGAGTGCGATTGCCCCACCGTTCACGTTCACTTTTTCGGGGTCAATCTCAAGCGTCTTCATAACGGCCAGTGCTTGCGCCGCGAATGCTTCGTTGAGTTCAATCAGATCGATGTCATCCAGTGTCAGGCCGCTGCGTTCCAGCACGCGCGGAATCGCCTTGACCGGGCCAATGCCCATCAGGTGCGGCGGCACGCCCGCCACGTTGAAGCCGACGAAACGCGCCAATGGCTTGAAGCCCAGGCGTTCCGCTGTCGCGCGCTCCATCACGATCACCCCGGCTGCGCCATCCGAGAGCGGCGACGAATTGCCCGCTGTGACCGTGCCGTTCGTCTTGAACACGGGCGCTAGCTTGGCAAGTCCGGCAGCGGTAGTTTCGCGGCGCAGGTGTTCATCCGTATCGAAGTTGATCACGCGCTCACGGACATTGCCGCTCTCATCCACCGTCGTATCGTGAATCTCAATCGGGACGATTTCTTCCTTGAACTTGCCTGCATCGGTAGCGGCGGCGGCGCGCTGATGCGAACGCGCGGCGAATTCGTCCTGCATTTCGCGCGTGATGTGAAAATCTTCAGCGACGTGTTCAGCCGTCAAGCCCATGTTCATATACACATCCGGGTCATTTTCGGCCATGTACGGGTTCGGGCTGATGCGGAAGCCACTCATCGGCACAAGGCTCATCGTTTCCGCGCCGCCCGCCAGGATAATGTCCGCGCCATTGGCGATGATCCGTTCGGCGGCGTTGGCAACCGTCTGAATGCCCGATGAACAGAAGCGGTTGACCGTCTGTGCCGGGACTTCAATCGGCAAGCCCGCCCGCAAGCCAATCGTGCGCGCGAAGTTCAAGCCCTGTGAACCTTCGGGCATCGCGCAGCCGATTACCAGATCGTCGATCAGCGCCGGGTCAAGTTTGCCTTCGGTCTGCCGCATCAAGTCCTGAATGACGGCGGCCATCATTTCGTCGGAGCGTTCGTTGTGAGTGACGCCCTTTTTCGCTTTACCAACGGCGGTACGTGCGCCCGCCACAATCACTGCCTCGCGCATAGTTTAGACTCCAAGTTCACCAAGTAACTGTGTGATCTGATTCAAATGGTTTTGGTCATGCCACGCCCAATATCCGACGAGCCAATCGACGCTGATCTGACCTCGTTCGGGATGAATGGCGGTACGTTTCCAATCCGCGTCTTTCAAGTTCTCGATCAAGCGGATCGATGCCTGACGCTGCACGGTAAAATCGGTGATGATCTTGCTGCTCAGTTCAAGCGGCTGTTTTTGATATTCGGCTGCCCAGGCCACCTGATCGAAAATGGCAACTGTCGGCTGATCTTCGGTGAGCATCCGCTCCAGGCGCATCCGAAACACCTGCCATTCCGTCGAGAGAAGGTGCGCCATCACCACCCGAATCGACCATTCGCCGGGCGGGGCAATTTCCAGATTCGCTTCATCCACATCGAGGATCAACTGCTGCAATAGATCAGGCGTGCGTACCAGTTCGGCCAGAGAATATTCGCGTTCTTCGGTCTCCAATTATATCACCTTGTCGCCCATATTTTAAGCCTTAGACCGAATTGTAGAGCCAAAAACGGCCTTCCGGCAAATCCGAAAGTTAGATACCTGTTATATTTTTGCGATAATAGATACATACGACTCAAAGCGGATTGGATGGTATATGATGCGACGACGGTTTACTGTATTACTTTTGACTGCGCTATTGATCGCCCTGGGAACATCGCTCCTGATGCGCCCGGCCAACTCGACTCTTGCACAAAGCAGCACACCCACCACGACTCTTGTTCCGAACTACGAAGGCAAAGTGACTGCGCCGGAATTCCAGTTTGGCGCAGACTGGATCAATGTCAAGGAGCCGCTCACGATGGCACAACTGCGCGGCAAAGTCGTGCTGCTCGATTTCTGGACGTATGGCTGCATCAACTGTATTCACATCATCCCCGATCTGAAACGGCTTGAGACCGAATTCGAGAATGAATTGATCGTCGTTGGTGTGCATTCGGCCAAGTTCAAAAACGAAGGCAGCACGGCCAACATCCGCGAAGTGGTGCAGCGTTACGAAGTGACTCATCCCGTCGTGAACGATTCAGATTTTTACCTGTGGGATTTGTACAACGTGCAAGCCTGGCCGACGACCATCCTGATCGATCCGCTCGGCAAGGTTTTAGGCTTTTATTCCGGCGAAGGCGTCTACGATGCGCTCCAACCGATCATCAGCACCATGATCACGCAGTTCGACGCGCGCAAATTGATAGATCGCACGCCCATCAAATACGATCCCGAACTGGCAAAACGTGCCGCATCACCGCTGTCGTTTCCGGGCAAAGTATTAGCCGATGCAGCAGGCGGGCGTTTGTTCATCAGCGATAGTAATCACAACCGCGTGATCGTCGTTGATCTCAAAACGTCTGATGTGCAGGCAGTGATCGGCAGCGGCGTAGAAGGCTTGCAGGACGGCGCGTTCACGACGGCCACGTTCTACAGACCGCAAGGCTTGGCACTTGACGGCAATATTTTATATGTGGCCGATACCGAAAACCATGCGATCCGTGCGGTCGATTTGAAAGCTGGATCGGTCAAAACAATCGCGGGCACCGGTCAGCAGGCCGCCAAACGCTCCGACGGCGGCGCGGCGCTCAAGGTGGCACTGAGTTCGCCCTGGGATGTGGCAGTGGTGAAGGGCATCCTGTATATCGCTATGGCTGGAACACATCAATTGTGGACACTTGATCTTAAGTCGGGGACGATCATGCCCTTTGCCGGGAGTGGTCAGGAAGGCTTGGAAGATGCGCCCCTGAACAAGGCAAAACTGGCGCAACCCAGCGGCATGGTGACGGATGGGAAGATTCTCTACTTCACTGACCCAGAAGCCAGCGCGATCCGAAAAATCGATCTGGATGCGAATGGCCCGGTAACAACCATTGTAGGCATGGGCTTGTTCGAGTTTGGCGATATTGACGGCAAGGCCGAAGCAGTACGACTGCAACACGCACTCGGCGTGACACTTGGTGCGGAGGGCAAGTTGTACGTTGCTGATACCTACAACAGCAAGATCAAGCTGATCGATCCGGCCACACGCGAAAGCAAGACCGTGTTCGGTGGCAAAAGTGCCGGGTCGCAGGATGGCAAAGACGCGCTGTTCAATGAACCGGGCGGTCTCAGCTTTGCCGATGGTAAGTTGTACATTGCCGATACAAACAATAATGTGATCCGCGTAGCTGATCTGAGCAGTGGTCAGGTTTCAACGATTGTTTTCCCGAATGCCGAAGTCCTCAATCTGAGCGTTGATAACAGCGTCGGGCGCGAAACGGCCAAACTGCCAGCGCAGACTGTCGCGCCGGGCACGTCGCAAATCATCGTCAATATCACCACGCCTAGCGCCTTCCGTTTGAATGACACCGCGCCCTTTGAGCTACACATCACACCGGGCGATAAAATTGCCAACGTGTCCGCTGATAAGGCCGATGTGGTGATCGTCCAACCGAAAATGCCGCTAACGCTGCCCGTCACGCTCACCGAAGGCACAACCGAACTGAACGCCGATGCGGATGTTTATTACTGCGACGCGATCAACGATACGCTGTGCTACGTCACGCGGCTGCATTTCACGCTGCCGATCACGGTAGCGGCGGGCGGAGCATCAACCGTCAAGCTGGAATACACGGTTATTCCACCTAAAACGCCAAACAGCACTATTGGCGGCAAATGAGCCGATTTGTTTTGTTATCGTTTGGAATTGCATAAGGTACGCGGTTTTGCGCTAAAATGGCAAACGGTCACATTTTCTGATCGCTCCTGGGAAGGCACCGTTGAATCTTCCTCCATTTAGCTATATCCTGGCGGGTGTCCTCAGCGTGGGTTATCTGCTGCTGATGGGCGTCGTCGCCTTCAATCGATCCCGGCGCTGGCTGCTGGTGACCCTCTTGACCGCACTGCTGGCACAGGCCATTCATATTGTGCATCCGCTTGCCAACGAGGGTCCTTACGCGGCACTGTTCATCGGCGGCGTGACACAGCCCGCCCTGGCTGTGTACCTGACTGCCCTTTTCCTAGCGTTTTTTGGTGGATTCACTTTCCGCTATTTGAAACGCCCCGGCGCGATAGTTTGGCTGTTGATAGGTCTGGTCTGGTGGGCATCGCTCATCGTGGTCAGCTTCTTTGTGTTCAACCGCGCCTTGCTCGGACAGCCGGAGTGGTTTGGGCAGGCGTTTGCCGCGCCACTGGATGCGCCTTCCGCTCTGGCAATTCTCGGTTGGGCGGTGATCGGATTCGTGGCGCTGCTGAGTACCTTTGCCGCCTACACCTCGGCACATCTGCCCGAAGTAGCCAGCCGGGTGTTGTTCTGGCTGGTGGTGACGCCACTGGTGATGATCGGTGCGGCGTTGGGCGTCAGTGGTAATGACGCACTCAAGCAGGCGGGTTGGATCGTCCAGTTCGTCGGGATGCTTGGCGCGGTTTATGCGGCGCTGGCCTACCGGGTTATGGATGTCCGGCGCGTGGTACGCCTGGGACTCGGTTCAATTTTGCTGACGATTGTGACCGCCGGGTTGATTTTCGTGGCCTTGATCGTTGGACGCGGGATCGATCCTGCCGTTGATAATGGGTTGTTGGTACTGGCACTGCTGGCCGTTGTGGGCGCGCTGATCTATATGCCCATTCGCGGCGTGTTTCAGAGCGTGGCGAACCGTGCCGCCGGACGCAGTTCCGACGACTCGGCGCAGGTGGCACGCCGCTACAGCCAGGATATTGCGGGCGTCGTCGAACTGGATGAACTGGTCGATGTGGCGATGAACACATTGCGCGACTCGCTGCGGGTGAAGCGCGGCGGGCTGCTGCTGGCAACCCGCGATGATAACGACACGATCCGGCTTGAGCCGATGAGCAAGGGCATGGGCGACATTCCCGAAGTGAAAGGCTGGATGCCCAAAGACAGCCAGCCGTACAAGGTTTTATTTGACCGACAATCGACACTGCTCCAATTTGACCTGGAATACAGCCGTGATTACGCCAACGTTGCGCCTGAACTCAAATCGTTTTTTAAGCAGTTGCGGATGGGGGCTTACGCGCCGATCATCGTACAGGGGCAGTTGAGCGGTGTGTTGGCTGTCGGTCAAAAGGGCAGCGACGATCCGTTCAACCCGCGCGATCTGGAAGTGCTGGCAACGATAGCCAACCAGACCGGCGTTTCGCTGCGAAATGCCCGCCTGGTCAACGATCTGCGAAAAGCCAGTGAGGAAATGCAATCGCTCAACAAGGATTTAGTGCAAACTAAAGATCGTCTTGAAAAGCTCGACTCGGTCAAAACGGATTTTGTCACGGTTGCCAGCCACGAACTCCGCACCCCACTTGCCCAGATTCGTGGCTATACCGATATTCTGGATGCGCTCAACGATCAGGGGATGCTCAATCCCGATCAGGTGGGCGGCATGACCGTCAATTTGCGAAAGGCGACGGATCGGCTTGAACGGTTGATCGGGGATATGCTCGATGTGAGCCAGCTTGATACCGACGCGATGGATTTACGTTTCGCCCAGACCACCGCCGAAAACGTCCTGCGATTGGCGATTGAACCGCTCACCGAAAGCATCAAGCAGCGCAAACTAACGTTAGTTGCGCGCGGATTGCGCGGATTGCCGCCGATTGAAGCCGATATGCAGCGATTAGTTCAAGCGTTTCGTAACGTCGTGCTGAATGCGATCAAGTTCACGCCCGATGGCGGCCAGATCGGGATCACCGCCAATTTGCAAAAGAACGACAGCACTGGTAACGACGAGATCAAGATCGCCATTCAGGACACGGGTATCGGGATTGATCCGCGCAACCAGGAGTTGATCTTTGAGAAGTTCTTCCGCGTCTCCGATCCGGGTTTGCATTCGACAGGCACCACCAAGTTCATGGGCGCAGGGCCGGGACTTGGCCTGACCATTGCGCGCGGCGTGATCGGCGGGCATGGTGGACGCATCTGGGTTGAAAGCACCGGACACGATCCGCAAAAACTACCGGGCAGTACCTTTTATATTGTGCTTCCGGTCAGCCCGCCCGAAGGTGCCAAGCGCGTCACGCCTTTTGAGCAGCCGCAGGTGGCCGCCGCGCGCTAAAGCCAAAAATCAGCAATCACTATCTTATGGCTGCCCGCCGTTTCTGAGTTGATCAGCCTACATACGCCGCGCCGCTACGATTGACGGGCTATAGTTTCGCCTGTGCATGGAGAGCAGCATATGGCGAGAAAACGAAAATATCCTTTACTGATCGTTGGTCGATGATTAATCACCTTAGCTACGGTGATGGGGCTGTTAATCCTTATCATCATCGCTACCAATCGCAGTACCGATAGTGATTCGTCAAGACCGGGCTGTTTAATGCTCAGTCTCAACGATCCAACCGTCTGGTTTATCGATGTAACACACCGAAGCCTATTGCCAATTAAGTCAGACCACTATCTCAATCCACTGGATAATTCGCCAGATGGTCGGTATACCGTCTATCTAGAAAAACGCTATTCACCGGACTTTAACCGCGTTGCCATTTGGGATGGGACTCGACGTATCTTTACGCAGAAAATTTCGAGTGATTACGGGGCTGGGGTGAGTTGGTCGAAGGATAGCCAACGCCTCGCGCTTTTCTGGTTCTCAACTCAACGGCAAAACATGCTAACCATTATGGATGCTGATGGCACTCATCGTCAGGATATCGTGCTGCACTCGGATCGGGTGCAATCTTATGGTTGGTCAGCCGATGGACAGTATATCGCTATCAGCGTACAATACCGTTTTTACAGTCAAGTCTACTTTTTTTCAACACACGATCTGCGCTTACCCGTTTATACGATTAATGTTGGGCGGATACCACCCTGGTTTATAAAGAGTTCCTATTGGTCGCCACATGATCATTTGTTTCTTCTGTCGCCTGGAAACTGGCCTCTGAATCAGGTGTATATCGTTTCGCCCGAAAAAGGCGTTGTGCAGCAATTCGACACGATCTACCGGAGTGCCTATAGTGTCCTATGGTCGCCCGATAATCAGTTTGTGCTGGTCGAGTATGCTTATGAGGGTCGTACACAGTTCGATCTATTCAGCGTTGAGGGCGATATGCGCCCGCATATTTTTAGCAGTGCCTTCAAAGAGATCACAAAATCTCAATTGGCGAATCCGCGCCCGGTATGGTTGTCTGATGGGCATGTGCTGAGCTACTTGTCTATTCAAAGCGACAGAGATTGGGATACCACCTGGTTGACTTACGATGTGGATACCGGGCAAACCCACGTAATTGTGGAGCATACCAATCTGGTTGATCTGTCACCCGGCCCATACCAGGTTATCGGCTGGAAAAAAGGTGATAAGTTTAACGTTGATCTGTACCGATTGGACGGGCAGCGCCAAACGGCACTTGTTCAAGATGCAGATGGGATATGGGCAACAGTCTGGTCGTGGACTCATGATCGGGTTGCCATCCTCTGGACACATGGGTACGAGACCAGGCTGACCACAGCACCAATTACGCAAACAGTGGAGAACCTGGTGGATACCGAAATATGGTCTTTTATGCGTAACATTATGCGCGATGTAACAGTCACACCCCTCAAGAACAGTGATTGGTTCGTTTTACAGATACAGAGGAGCATAGCTCTCGGTATTATCCGGTCATAGCGAACTTTAAAACAGGGGAATTTCACTCAATGGGTTCGGGCATCATCTCTGCCCGCGAATCGAGTTATCAACTGGTTACCATGCGTGCCGACGGTGCAGCGGTGCTAAGTGATTATGTGGACTTCGATTCGGGCAGCCCAATACCCTACCGTTTTGCCTTCAAGGGAAAACCACTCGATTATCATTGGGTACAACAGTCGCCTGACAAACGCTTTGGCTTGATTCAAGCTGAAACGGTGAGACCGGATGAAGCCGCACATTTGACGCTGCAACTCTCCAGCGCCGATGGCAAATTGTGGCGGCAACTGCGCGATGATAATGCGAGCGAAGCAGCATGGTCACTGGATAGTCAATTCATCGCAGTGGAAGTGCGAACCTACTCGCCGAATCCAAGTGATTATCTTGAGATTATCAGCCCTGATGGCAATACGCTTTGGCGAATAAACTTGCTTCAGCTCAGCCGATATACGAACACGATGAAGTGGACGCCCTGCACCCGCCTATCCTGATCCGACGCAGAAAATACGCTATAATCTGGCGACCCGTTACGAGTGAAGGTGTCGAATGAGCAAGTTGTACTTTGGCGATAATCTGGATGTGCTGCGCGATCAGATCAAAGATGAGAGCGTCGATCTGGTCTATCTCGATCCGCCATTCAACTCCAAGCGCGATTACAACCTGCTCTACAAAACACCACAGGGTGAAAAATCAGAAGCGCAGACCGTCGCCTTCAAAGACACCTGGGTATGGGGCGCACAAGCCGAGCGCGAATATCAGGACAGCATTCGCTCATCGAATACGCGGCTGGCGCAAACGCTCACCTCTCTGCGCGGACTGCTCGAAGAAAGCGACATGATGGCCTACCTGTCGATGATGGCACGGCGGCTGTTAGAACTACATCGCGTCCTGAAACCGACGGGCAGTTTGTACTTACACTGCGATCAAACAGCCGGACATTACCTTAAACTCGTTTTGGATGCTGTTTTCGGGCCAACAAACTTTCGGACTGAAATCATCTGGCAGCGAACCAGCAGCCACAACGATACAAAAGGGTGGGCTGTTGTTCACGACACTATTTTTTACTATACGAAAAGCAATCAATTCATCTGGACAGGCAGCTTTGTTGGGCATGACCCCAAATATCTAAAAGATTTTTATACTCACGAAGATGAACGCGGCGTTTTTCGCCTTGATCATATTATCCGATCCAAATCAATGGGCGCACGGCCAAACTTATCCTACGAATACAAAGGTTATAAACCGGAGTGGGGTTGGCGTGTCAATCGTGAAAAACTCGAAATACTGGACGCTGAAAACAGGCTGCAATGGAGCAAAACCGGGCGTCCTTACCTGAAACGATATTTGGAGGAGCAAAAAGGAACGCCGATTAAGAGCGTCATTACAGATATTCCGCCGTTGGGCGCACAGGCCAAAGAACGGCTTGGTTATCCAACCCAAAAGCCATTAGCCTTGCTGGAACGCATTATCGCGGCCAGCAGCAAACCGGGCGATGTTGTGCTTGACCCATTTTGCGGCTGCGGAACTGCCGTCCATGCTGCCCAAAAGTTAGGCCGCGAGTGGATCGGGATCGACATTACTCATTTGGCGATTGGCCTGATCGAGCGGCGCATGAAAGACGCTTTCCCCGATATAAAGTTCGAGATTGAAGGGACACCCAAAGATTTGGAAGGCGCGCGCAATTTGGCTGCACGCGATAAATATCAGTTTCAGTGGTGGGCGCTCACACTGGTCAATGCACAGCCCTACCAGGGTAAGAAAAAAGGCGCAGATGGTGGCGTGGATGGGATCATTTTCTTCACCGATCTGGTGAACGGCAAGCCTGCCACCAAAAAGGCGATTGTGAGCGTCAAAGGCGGCGGTATCGGGCTTCCCATGCTCAAAGATTTGATCGCCACCATTAAAGGCAAGGAAGCCGAGTTCGGCATTTTCCTAACCCTGCTGCCACCTACCCAACCGATGATCGCCGAGGCAGCCAAAGCGGGTTACTTTAAGGCAGGCAACGGTTTGGAGTATCCAGTCATCCAGATTTTGACCCTTGAAGATTTGTTGCTAAACCGCAAACGTGCTGAATATTTCGACATGAGTCGGGGTGCGGAAACGTTCAGAAAAGCGCAAGTTGAATCGGGTGGTGGTCATCAGATCGCCCTGATGCCCTGATGTGTGAAATGTGACCCCAATCCGCATCCTGACCCACAAAGTAATCATCCTGGGTGTGACGGGCAGCATCGCCTGTTACAAGTCGATTGACCTTGCCAGCAAATTGACACAGGCCGGGGCGCTGGTCGATGTGATTCTGACCGGTTCAGCGCAGAAATTCGTTACGCCGTTGTCTTTTCAAGCAGTGACCGGACGCCCGATTTATACCGATTTGTGGCACACCGACGACTCGGGCGGCTTGCCCACGCATATCGCGCATATTGGTTTGGCGGAACGTGCCGGGTTGCTGGTGATCGCGCCTGCTACCGCGCATCATCTGGCGAAGCTGGCGCACGGTCTGGCCGATGACATGCTCTCGATCACAGCGTTAGCGGTGCGCTGCCCGGTATTGATCGCTCCAGCGGGTGATGGCAGTATGTTGGAACATCCCGCCGTCGTCGCTAACCTGAACACACTGAGCGCGCGCGGCGTGCAGATCATCGAACCGGAAACAGGGCGGCACGCTTCCGGTCTGACTGGGCGCGGACGATTGCCCGAAACACCCGCTTTGATGGGTCACATTCGGCAGGTGTTTGGCAAGGAGTCGGGGGCGCTGCGCGGGCGGCGTGTCGTTGTCACGGCGGGCGGCACACGTGAGGCGATTGATCCAGTGCGTTTCGTGACCAATCGATCATCGGGCAAACAGGGCTACGCAGTCGCACAAGCCGCACTCGATGCCGGGGCGGAGGTGACGCTGATCACGACTGTTGCCGATCTGCCGGAGCCGATTGGCGCAGCGATGATCGAAGTGGAAAACGCGGCACAAATGCTCGATGCGGTACAGAACCATGCCGAACACGCCGATGCGTTGATCATGGCCGCCGCCGTTGCCGATTATCGCCCGGCCACTGCCGCCGATCAAAAGATCAAAAAGACAGAGGCCGAACTGACACTCAACCTGACGCGCACCACCGATATTTTGCAGACAATTGGCACGCACCGCCGCGAAACAGGTTATCCGCGTGTGCTGGTCGGCTTCGCAGCAGAAACCCAGGACTTGCTCACGAACGCACAGAGCAAACTTGAACGCAAAAACGCCGATTTTATTGTGGCGAATGACGTATCACTGCCCGGCGCAGGCTTTGCGGGCGATACGAACATCGTCACGATTTTGAGCGCAGAAGGTACAAGCCTATCGCTCGGCCAAAAGAGTAAGACCGCCGTCGCAGAGGCGATCATCGATCAGATCGCGGCGTTGCTGCGGAAGCTATCGTACTCGTAGCTACTTCCGCAACATGATGTGGATGACGGTTTCCTGACCGCCTTGATCCTGCGCCGTAATTTTCGGATCGTAACTCACAGTGAATTGACGATCTGCGGGGCAGAAATGGCGGGTGTAGGTGTAAAACGCGCCATAAAACATATCATCCGGGTAGGGTGAACGAACGGTCAATACGATGTGATCATCGCTCAATTGTTCATATTTCACATGACCCACGTCGCCGTTACGATGGCGCGACTGCCAGATAGCATCATAATTGCTGAAAAACGTGCTAATCGGCATTACTTTTCGCTCAGCTGGCATGTTATCGAAGCCAATCTCAGCGGCGGCCATACCAATGCTCACAAACATTGACGACGCATCGCCACCTTTAGCCACATCGTTAAACACATCCAATAGTTGTTGCACGCGATACCATTGCTGCGGATCAATTTTGCTCAGGCCACGCCGTTCGAGAATATCCGCAATGTCATCATGCAAAATGCTCGTAACAAGACCCTGTGCTGTGACACCGATAAGTTCCGCATTCGGATCAAACGATTGATATTGGCGCATAATCAGATTTCCTTTTAATGCTAATTTAACCCCAAAATATTAAGTTTTGCCGAAATGCTATGAATAATTTGTGAAATGTGACTCGATAGGGTTTGCGGCTCTCTCTAGACGGTTGGCGCGCGGCGTTGTACACTTAAGAGCTAAGTTGTAGCTTGTGCTGTAAGGATACCCCATGCCGCTCCGTGTTTTTAATGTGCTGACGCGCACCAAAGAAGATTTCGTTCCGCTCCACGAAGACAAAATCAATATGTACGTGTGCGGGCCAACGGTCTATGACGTGTCACATCTCGGTCATGCCAAGAATTACGTATCGTTTGACCTGATTGTGCGCTATCTACGCTACACTGGCAAGGATGTGCTGTACGTGCAAAACATCACGGATGTGGGACATTTGCTCGACTCAGGCGAAGATCGCATTCAGAAGATCGCGCGGCGAACCTCAACCCTGCCCATGCAGGTGGTCGAGAAATACGCGCGTATGTATTTTGCCGATATGGATGCGCTCGGCGTCGTTCGCCCGGACATAAGCCCACGTGCCAGCGCCCATATCCCCGAACAGATCGAGATGATCGAAACGCTGATCGGCAAGGGGCACGCCTACGAGTCGGAAGGCAGCGTTTACTTCGATGTGGCAAGCTGGCCGGATTATGGCAAATTGTCGAATCGGCGCATCGACGAATCCGAAACGGGCACACGCCGTCTGGCGGGTGAGGGCAAGCGCAACCCGGAAGATTTCGCGCTCTGGAAGCACGCCGACCCGGAACATTTGCTGCAATGGAACAGTCCCTGGGGAGTCGGCTATCCGGGTTGGCACATTGAATGCTCGGCGATGGCTGGTAAATACTTCGGTGCGACGTTCGATATTCATGGCGGCGGCATCGACAATATTTTCCCGCACAACGAATGCGAAATCGCGCAAAGCGAAGCGGCCAACGGTCAACCTTTTGCCAACTATTGGCTGCTCGTCGGCAGCTTGACCGTTGACGGTACGAAAATGTCCAAGAGTCTGGGCAACTTCGTCTCGATTGCCGATGCACTCAAAGACTATCGTGCCGAAGTGATCCGCACGTTCATTTTTAGTGCCCACTACAGCAATCCGGTGGATTACAGTGATGAGTCACTTCAGGCCGCCGAAAAAGGCTGGGATCGGCTCATGTCGGCGGTGCGATTGACCCGCGAAAAGCTGAACAGCGCGCCTGATACCGATGACGCTAGTCGCTTCACAGAAACACTGGACAGTACACGCGCCAAATTTATCGAGGCGATGGAAGATGATTTCAACGCGCCGATTGCGATGGCCGCGCTGCAAACCCTGACTCGTGAAGTGAACACGCTGCTGAACAGCGGCGAAACAGTGGGGCGCGGCACACTCGAAGCGATTGATAAGTTGTATACCGAATTAGGTGGAACGATTCTGGGCATTATCCCCACCGCCGAAGCCGCGAATAGCGCCGATGCCAAACGCGAAGCCGGATTGATCCAACTGCTGATCGGGCTCCGAAAACAAGCCCGCGAACAAAAACAATGGGCGCTCTCTGACCAGATTCGCAACCAACTCACCGAGTTAGGCGTCACGCTCGAAGACCGCGCCGATGGCACTACATGGCGGATCGCTAACTGATGACCGACGTAATTTATGGGCGCTGGGCGGCGCTCGAAACAATGCGTGCCGGACGCCGTCAGGTGCAGCAAGTCCTGATCGCGGAAGGCGTCGAAGAAAAGGGGATTATCCTCGATCTGATTGCCGAGGCGACTCAGCGCGGTTTGAGCATCAAGCGTGTGCAGCGCCGCATGATGGATGATCTGGCAAAGGGCGCGAATCATCAAGGCGTCGTGCTGCGCGTCAGCACCTACCCCTATGTTGAATTGGAAGAACTGTTGGTTATTGCCAAAGAGCGCAACGAGAAACCATTCATTTTGCTGCTCGATCTGCTGCAAGACCCGCAAAATGTCGGGTCACTGCTCCGTGTGGCCGACTGTGTGGGCATTCACGGCGTCGTCATACAGGATCGGCGCGGCGTGGGTGTGACCAGTGCGGTGGTCAATGCCTCGTCGGGCGCGGTGGAACACTTGCACATCGTCCAGGTGACAAATCTGGTGAACGCCATGAAGCGACTCAAAGAGGAAGGCGTGTGGCTGGCCGGGATGGATATTGGCCCCAACGTAGTACCGATTGATCGCGCCGATTTGAACATCCCGATTGGGCTGGTGCTGGGCAGCGAGGGTGAAGGGATGCGCCGTCTGGTGCGCGATACCTGCGACCTGATGGTGACGCTGCCCATGCGCGGCCACGTCGAAAGCCTGAACGTGGCAACCGTCGGATCGGTGGCGCTGTACGCGGCGTGGCAGGCGCGCTCCTGGGACGGCTGGGTTCATGCCCGCCCCGATGTGAAGTAGGTGTAGACCGGGTTTGCGATGCGACTCTTAAAAAACGCCAATCTTGCGCTGGCTTTTCTCCTCGAATTAGCGATGTTAGCCGCGTTAGGTTATTGTGGTTTCCAGACCGGATCAAACCTGCTCTGGCAACTGATCTTGGGGATCGGTCTGCCCATCATCACCATCGTGATTTGGGGGCTGTTTATGGCTCCTAAATCAGAACGACGATTGACGGGCACGGCGTATTTGCTGCTGGCCTCGATCATTTTTGGATTAGCGGCGCTCGCACTCATTGCTGCCGGACAGCCTATTCTCGGTGTTATCCTCGCCGTGCTTTTTGTGATCAATCATGTTCTGATCCACGTCTGGCATCAGCAGTGAGTTGTCAGCGTCACTCCTCGTAGGCGACTTCGATCACGCTGGCATCAATCTCACTTTGCAACATGACGATGATCGCTTTGAGCCGCTCCCCGATCTCGGCCACAGGCACGATCTGGTTATCTTTTTCGCGGCGCATCTTGAGTTCGACACCACCTTTTGCCAATGAACGTTCACTGACCGTGACCCGAATCGGCAGGCCGATCAAATCCGCATCGTTGAACTTGACGCCGGGGCGCTCATCACGGTCATCGTAGAGCACTTCTATTCCCGCCGCGTGCAGAGCTTGATACAGATTGTCTGCTCTTGTCCGCCCTTCGCCTTCGTTGCTGAGTGTCACCAGATGCATCTGATAGGGTGCTACCGAGATCGGCCAGCACAATCCGGCGTCATCGTGATGTTCTTCGGCGACGCAGGCCAGCAAGCGCGTGATCCCAATCCCGTAGGATCCCATGATCACCGGTTTGAGTGTCCCGTCTTTATCCAGGAAAGTTCCACCCAATGCCGAGGTGTAGCGTGTGCCCAGTTTGAAAATGTTGCCGACCTCGACACCGCGACTCGCCCGCAGCGGGTGGCCGCACACCGGGCACGGATCGCCCTCCCGCGCGGATGCAATGTCGAGGACGATTTGTGCGGTGTAGTCGCGCTCATAGTTCGTGTTGAGCAGGTGGTAACCCACCTCGTTTGCACCTGCCACCAGATTCGGCGATGATGCGATGGCCTCATCCACGACAACCAGCACATCCTTCAAGCCAACGGGCGACGCATAACCCGGCACCGCGCCCACCGCCCGGATTTCTTCTTCGCGGGCTGGACGCAGATCGCGCGCTTTGAGTGCATTCGTCAGCTTGGTTTCGTTCAAATCGTGATCGCCACGCACAACCGCAAACACAAATTTATCGACTACTTTTTCGCCTTCGGTGATCGAGGCCACCATAAAGACGGCTTTGGCGGTCTTGGCTTTCGGAATACTCAAAAAAGCCGCCAGATCGTCAATCGTCTTGGTATCCGGCGTGGCGACTTTGTGGGTAGGCAGCGGCACTTCATCGGGCAGCTTTGCTTTGCCGAAGCGCGCGATCTGGCGATTGGCGGCATAGTGGCAATTATCGCAAAAGAGCAGCGTATCTTCACCTATCGGAGACAGATACATATATTCGTGCGCCAATGATCCGCCCATCATGCCCACATCCGCGCCAACCGCCACGACTGGCAAACCCGCGCGGTGAAAGACGTTGAAGTAGGCCTGATAGTGCGCGCGATATTGCTTATCCAGGCCGTCCAGGTCGGAGTCCAGACTGTAGCTGTCTTTCATCGTGAATTCACGGCCACGAATCAACCCGGCACGCGGGCGCGGATCATCGCGCCACTTGGTTTGAATCTGGTAGATCAACTGTGGAAGCTGGCGATACGAGCGAATTTCCTTGCGTGTCAGGTCGGCCACCACTTCTTCGTGAGTCATGGCAAGCGCCATATCGCGCCCCGACTTATCTAGAAAGCGCCCCATCTCCGAGCCGATCTCGAACCAGCGCCCGGTTTCCTTCCAGATATCCGCCGGATGAATGACGGGCATCGTGATTTCCTGCCCGCCGATCTGGTTCATTTCTTCGCGCACGATGTTCTCAATCTTGGTCATAGAACGGCGTGCCAGCGGCAGATAGCTGAAAATGCCCGCCGCCAACTGCCGAATAAACCCGGCGCGCAGCAGCAATTGGTGGCTGACGACTTCGGCTTCGGCGGGCACGCCGCGAATCGTCTGGCTAAATAGTTGGGACATCCGTAGAGAAGCCATGTCTAGAGCAAACTCGAACCAATGCGTGCCAAGATAATGTCATCTTCTTCAGGCAGCCCGCTCACGCCGACAGCGCCCAAAACCTGACCTTCGTAGGTGATCGGCACACCGCCGCCCCAACCGATATAGCGCATATCGCCGAAGTTGCTGAGCGGAAATCCTTTTTCACGGGACGAGTGGCCTACCTGCGCCGACTCTTTACGTTCGCGTGCTGCTGTGAAAGCTTTGTT
>JBBSEU010000091.1:0-19190 GCA_038239365.1 Aggregatilineales bacterium | reverse complement strand
GTCATCGTGCCACTGCGCGTCGGACTGCTCGGTATTCAGGCGCGGCGGGTGCATGTGATTCAGATCACGTTGGACGCGCGCAATATCTGTCTGGTGAACGCCGATGCTCGTATCTCTATTCGTAATGATCTGTCTTTCTTCCATTTCGAGTATCGAGAAGGTTCACCGATTCGTGATCTGGCAAGCTACCCGCTGCCGTTCTATAACAACCCGATAGGCACGCAGGTTGATACGGCGCTGTTCGTCCTGCCTGCCCAATACACCAGTGATGATTTGCAAGCCGCCGCTGCACTGGCCGCCGGGTTGGGACGATCTACCAATAACAAACTGCAACTGCGCGTGACAACGGCGGATGCACTCACCGATCAGGATCAGCAGAACTTCAATATGATCGCGGTGGGGCAGCTTGGCACGAACGCGCTGATCGATTCACTGTACAGCACGAAGGCGCTGCCAACGGTCATTGAGGCCAACGGTTCGCTTAGCGTGAACAAAAGGCCAATCACCGATACGGATGGCGTTGTTCAGATCGCGGCGAACCCGAAAAATGCGCTGCGCTCGATTCTGGTCATCACCAGCAAGACGCGCGAAGGGCTGAGCAAAGCGGCAGGCGCGATGGCGGGGCCGCTCTCCGTCCTCAAGTTGGGCGGCACATTGGCGCTCATCTCTGATCTGCGTCCGGCGGTGATTCAACCCCCTTCGACGCATATTACCCTTGCCAGTCTGGGCTATACGGATGTAACTTTGACCGGGCTGGGCATTCGCACAGCGGAATTCCGGTTTGTCGTGCCGCTGGGTGTCACGCTCAGCACAGGTGCGTACTTCGATCTGCAATACGATCTGGCGGATACGCTGCAAAGCGCGCAAACGTCGATCACGATCACGATAAACGATACACCTATCGACAGTGTGCCGGTTGGCGCAAATAGTCGCGGCGCAGTGCCTACCGAAGTCGTATCGGGTGTTCGGCATCGGCGCGCTTCGATCCCGCCGAACAGCGTCAAGGGTGGCTCCACCAACGTTTTGACGCTGACCCTTGAGGCGCAGGGCGATTGGAAGTGCAATCCGCCGAGTGACGCGGCCACCTGGTTCTTGGTTCGGGCGGGCAGTGAATTGAATTTGCCCTATCGTCAGGCCGACTCAGTTGCCTTGCGACCTGTGTTGAATGCGCTGCCCTCGCCGTTCAACGTGACACCTGACCTGAGCGATACACTGCTTTCGCTGCCCGAAAAGCCGACGCTCGGCGAACTTGAGCAGCTAATCCGGGTGGCGGGCTACCTGGGCAGTGAAGCCAGCACCGGGGCGCGTTATACACCGCGCGTGATCCTGGGCAAGATCGGCGCGGATGTGAAACTGTCCGATTATCATTTCATCGTGATCGGGCGTGCCACGACGAATCCGTTCCTGGCTCAGTTAAATGATAGCAATCTGCTGCCACAACCGTTTGATCCGAAAACGGACGAACTGCGCCAGGTGCTGGACAGCGTCGTTTATCGGTTGCCCGCCAATTACAACCTGGGTGTACTGGAAGTCCTCAAATCACCCTGGTCAGCGGAGCGCGTGATCATGATCATCACCGGCACCAGCCCGGTTGGGCAAGCCCTGGCCGCAAGTGTTTTGCTTGATGGCAAGTATGGGCCATCCGATCTGGAAGGCAATATCGTTTTTGCCAATGCCGCAACGATTTCCGTGGTGGATACGACTGCCAGTCAGGTGGTTGCCAGCAACACGCCAACCGCGCAGATTAAAATACCGGCAACTGCTTCCCAAACCGCGCCTGCACCAACACTGACGGTCACTGCGCCTGCACCCACGCTGCCAGTTTATACCGTCACACCCTATCCGACGATTACACCTATCCCTACTGATGTTCAGTGGTAAGAGCAATAATGCGAAAAACGCTTCGTAAGCTAACGATCCTTCTCACGCTCATCTGTGCCGCCGTTGTGCTGCTGCCACTGCGCCAAGCCTTCGGGCAGGGTGCAACGGCCACGCCGCGCCCAACCGCTAATCAGGTGGCAACTGCCGCGCCCGCCATTACTGCCGCTCCGCCTACGGTGGTGAGTGGGAATTTACTGGCGCAGAATCTGACTCTGGCAAGCCTCAATGTGCGAAATGTGGAACTTGTCTCCCCACAGGGATCGACACAGTTCTTGTTCCGTGTGCCCGATAACTGGCAGCCGGACGGCGCAAGCAGCCTGAATCTCAACATTCAATATTTTCTGACGGGCACAACCGATACGCCAATCACCTCGGTATTGCGCGTGCTGCTGGATAATGTGCCGATCAGCACGATCACGCTGCAAGCCAGCACTACCGGGCCACAAACCATCACCGTTCCGCTTGATAACAGCGTCCTGACAAACGCCAATCGCCGTACCCATACGGTACAGGTGAGTTTGGATGCACGCGATCAATGTGTCGCCAATCAGGAAGTTCGTATCCTGATTCGCAGCGATCAATCGTTTTTCCACTTCGAGTATCGTGAAGCGCAGCCCTTGCGCGATCTGGGGAGCTATCCGCGCCCGTTCTTCAACAACGGATTCGCCAATCAGTTGGAGACGGCGCTGGTCGTGCTGCCCACCAACTACACCAACAATGATCTTGAGGCAGCGGGCAGTATCGTCACCGGGCTTGGCTTCCTGACGAGTAACAGTTTGGTGGTGCATACGACTACCGCCGATCAGGTCTCGGATCAGGTTCAACAGAATAACAATCTGATCCTGATCGGGCAGATCGGTAGCAACCCGTTGATTGATGCGTTGTATACCGCCAATGCCCTGCCAACCCGTCTCGGTTCGGGCGGAGCGTTGAGTGTGCGCGATACCCCGGTGGCCGATAGCGACGGCGTGCTGCAACTAGTCGCTAATCCGAAAAACGCGGCACGTTCGATTTTGACGGTGACGGGCAAGACGCCTGAAGGCTTGCAAAAGGCGGCGCGCGCCCTCGGCGGCCAACCGCCCTCAGTGGGCTTTGGCGGCGCATTGGCGCTCATTTCGGAGATACGCGAACCTGGCAATCCAACTGCCAATGATATGCAGACCTTCGCCAGCCTGGGCTATGGGGATGTGACGATCAGCGGCATTGGCACACGCACGACGGAAATCCGCTTCCCCGCGCCAAGTGGGACGATCCTTTCCAATGATGCTTACGTCGATCTGGACTACGACTATGCGGCGACGCTGAAAACCGCTCAAACGACGCTCACGCTGTCGATGAACGAAACACTGCTCGAAAGTGTGACGCTGGGCAGCATCGGCAATGATCCAACGAATGCCAGCCAGCCGACGGGCGTTCGTCATTTGCGCGCCTCTATCCCGCCACAAAGTGTGCGTCCCGGCGAAATCAATGCACTGACAATCGTTCTGGACGTACAGGGTAACTGGAAATGTTACCCACCGAGCGCCACCGTCACATGGCTGTCAGCACGTTCCACCAGCCGCCTGTTCCTGCCGCGTCAGAATATTGATGCACGCTTCCTGCCACAACAGGTCAGCAATTTCCCCAGCCCATTCAGCGGCACCCGCACGTTGCAGGATACGCTGATCGCATTGCCCGATAAGCCAACGCCCACCGAACTGGATGAAGCATTCCGGTTGATCTCCCGACTGGGTGCTGAGACGCCTAACGGAGTCGCACTGCACCCCCGCATAACGTTGGGTAAGCTGCCAGAAGGCATCGACATTTCGGCCTATCACCTGATCGTTTATGGCCGTCCCAGCACAAACAGCCTTTTAGCACAGATCAACGAGAATTTGCCGCAGCCGTTCGCCGCAGGCAGTGATGATTTGAAACAAATCCTCAACTCCGTGACTTATCGTTTGCCACCCGGTTACGCGATTGGCGTGCTGCAAACGCTCAAATCGCCCTGGTCGCCGAATCGGAGTGTTCTGGTGGTCACTGGCACGGACGTTGAAGGTCAGTCTAAAGCGATGGGTGTTTTGACCAGCGGCAACTACACACGCGCTGATTTGCGCGGTAATGTCGTTTATGCGGCATCTAACACAATTTCGGTTGTCGATACGAACAATGTAGACGACTCGACGAACTTGCCGACTGAAGCAGCTCGTTTGGTCACGGAATCGGCGCAGATCGGCACTTCGACGCCGACAAACTCATCAGCACAAACCGTAACACCCGGCCCGACAGGTACGAACACGCCTACCCGAACGCCTGGCGCGGCCAGCGTAACGCCATTAGTGACAGCAACCTATGCGCCCACTATCTCAACGCCACTGCCCACCTTCGCGCCGCTGGCTGCCTCAGACATCGCGCCGGAAGTGACCAAGCAGCCGATCTGGGTAACGGGCTTGGCTGTCGTGACGGGTGTCGTGATTGTGATCGTCGTGTTGTTCGGGTTGGTCAGCCTGATCCGTTCGCGGCGCAAGGAATAGTTGATTCAGTGATGACTCAACGCCCGTACAACGTCCTGCTGGTTGATCTGGCGAAAACTTACGGCGGCGCGGAAGTGCGGGTGCTAACGGCCTGTCGGGCGCTGCAAGGCGTCGTGGCATCCTGTCGAGTCGCCACGCTTGAAGGGAGCGCCCTGCACGCCCGCTTGCAAAGCGATAAATTACCGTTTGAGGTGATCAAAGCGCGGCGGGGCAGCCCACGTCAACTTATGGAACTGCGGGACGTGATGCGACGTGGTAAGTACAACATTGTTGACGCGCATAACGTGCAATCGATCTTCTGGGGTCATCTGGCGGCATGGCTGGCGGGTGCAAAAGGCTGCGTCTCAACCATTCATAGCGACTTTGGCAAGGAATATCCGGGCTTCAAGGGGCGGGTGTATGAAGGCGTGCTGTGGATTGATAAGCGATTGGCACGTCAGTACATCAATGTGACTCAGGTCTTGCAGGCCAAGTCCGAAGCGCATGGTACAGGCAAGCACAGCACCCTGATTTTTAACGCCGTGCCCGTACCCGAAACGATCCCGGACAAAAAAGACGATGCACTGCGCGCCGAATGGGGTTTCGCGCTGGGTGATTTCGTCGTTGGGATCGCGGCGCGGCTGGTGCCGGTCAAGGGTCATACCTACCTGATTGATGCGCTGGCATTGCTAGCCGATCTGCCACAGGTCAAGCTGCTGATTTTGGGTGATGGCGCTCTCCGCTCGGAACTTGAACAGCAGGCAGCGGCGCGCGGTGTGGCAAATCGTATCTGTTTTGCGGGCTTCCGGGATGATATTCCGCGCATTCTGGAGTCGCTGGATTGTGTGTGTCTGGCATCGCTTTCGGAGGCGCTACCCTACGCAATTCTGGAAGCGGCCTCTTATGCGCGCCCGATCCTGGCAACGGCGGTAGGGGGCATGGCAACGCTGCTGACCGATTACAAGACGGCGCGGCTTGTCCCGGCACGCGATCCGGCGGCATTGGCCGAAGGGCTGCGCTGGATCGCTACGCACCCGGACGACGCCCGTCAGATGGGTATCAATGCGTACCACATGGTGCGTCAATCGTTCAGCGTGCAAACAATGATCGATAAGACGCTTGGAGTTTATGATCAGGCGCTAAAATGAGCAAAACCAGTCAACTTTCTTCGCTGCTCTACAAAGCACAGGCACCCCGTTTGTTGGATGCCTACTGGGGGGTGAACCGCCTCACTGTGTTAGCCTATCACCGTATCGCCGAGTGGGATACGCCCGATTTCGATCTGTATCGCCCGAACGTGAGCGCCTCGATTGAGATGTTTCATCGACAGATGGAATATGTCGCCAAAAATTTCACGCCGATTGATCTGCCAATGCTGGATGCCTATATTCAGATCGGTATCCCATTGCCCAAACGCCCGATTTTGATCACCTTCGATGATGGCTATCTGGATAACTATATTTATGCGTATCCGATCATGCGCCATCATGGGCTGACTGGCGTGATCTTCCTGATCACGGACAAGATGAACAATCCGAACAGCGTGCCCTGGTGGGACGTGTGCGGCTATATGTTCAACTACACCAAAAAGCCGAAAGTGAAACTCCCTGTCATTGGCGACTCGGATATTTCCAAGCCAAAACTGCGCGAAGCTGCCCGCGAAACCTTCATGGGCGCGATCAAGAAGCTGCCCGAAGCGCAAAAGCTGGCCGCCATGAAAGAACTTGGCACTGCGCTGGATGTGCCAGAACCAAAGTTGGATGAACCGCTGTTCGTCTCATGGGATCAGGTGCGCGATCTGGTAGATAATGGTATCGCCTGCCAGCCGCATACTGTCACCCACCCGATCATGACGCGCATCGACTCCGCCGAACAGAAGCGCCAATTGATCGAAGCACGGGATACGATTGAGCGTGAGACGCGCCAGAAAGCCGTCGCTTTCGCTTATCCGAATGGCACACCCGACGATTACGACATCACCACCAAACAAATCCTCAAGGAGACGGGCTACCGTATGGCCTTCACACTGACGCCGGGGCCGATGCGCGCCAATGAAGTCCGCGAAAACCCATTGGAAATCAAGCGCGTCTTTTTGAGCTACAAAGATACATTGGAAGTCGCTGTTTTCAAGATGCTGGGCGGTCCGGCACTCATCCCCAAAACCTGAGTCGCTTCTAACGAGCGGAGTGTGAACGTGCGTGTTCTTTTTATGATGAGCAGCGTGGCGATGGGCGGCAGCGAACGAGTCCTTGTCTCGGTGCTGCCCTACTTTCAGGCCGAAGGCGTGACGCCCGTGCTGTGTACGCTCAATCATCGGCGCGATAGTCTGCTGACCCAGGCCTTCGAGAAGACCGGTATTCGCCGGATCGATCTGGACGCCAAACGTATGATCGATAACGGCGCGTGGAAACGCTTCGTCGCCTTGCAAAAAGCAGAACCGTTCGATGTGATCCATGCCCAGGATCAGGATACGAACATCTACGGCGCGGCGATGCACATGCGCCATAAAGTGCCGGTGGTTATGACACGCCATGTTTTGCAGGAGCCTGCACCGAGCCTCAAAACGGCACTGCGGGCGCGATTGGTATTGTGGTCAGCACGTTACGGCGCGGATCGGATCGTGGCCGTCTCGGAAGCGGTACGGCAACTGTTCTCCAAACAGGCCGGGATTCCGCTCACCAAAATCCAGACGATCTACAACGGCATTGAGATCGAACGGTTTGAAATGGGCGGCAAGCGGCCTGATGTTGGTTGGGACTCATCACGGCCAACGGTGATCATGGTAGGCGTGCTGCGCGCGGGCAAAGGCCATGATGTGTTGTTTCAGGCCGTCCCGCAAATCAAAGCCGCCGTCCCGAACGTTCAGATCAAACTCGTGGGTGATGGCGAATTGGAAGCCGATTTGCGGAAACAGGCGGCACCCTTTGGTGATACCATCGAATTTCTGGGGCAGCGGATGGACGTTCCACAGCTTTTGAACGCCAGCCATGTACTGATTTTGCCGTCATGGAGCGAAGCCCTGCCCACCGTTTTGATCGAAGCGGGCGCGGCATCACTGCCTGTTGTGGCAACCAACGTCGGCGGCACGCCTGAAATTGTTGAAGACGGCAAGACGGGTTACATCGTGCCGCGTGGTGATCCTGACGCGCTGGCAAAACGATTGATCGAACTCCTGCAAAACCCGGAACGCGCGGTGGCGATGGGTGCCGCCGCCCATGAGCGAGTCGTGAAACAATTTTCGCTGCGACAGCAGGCGCGGCAAACGATTGCGCTGTATGAAACCATATTACGCCAGACGAAAGGGCGAACTGCGTGAAGATCGTTTACAGCCTTCCCCACCCGGCAGATCGGCTCGATTCGCAGCAGGCCGGGCATGTGATCCGCGCCCGTGCGCTGCTCAACGCCCTTGAAGGGCTGCACCACCAGATCGTCAATGTTGAGGCCGCCGCCGAGAGCAGCACAAAAGCCGCCGTTGGTTTTTATCGCAATGTCGTCAAGAAGGCATTGCCACGCCCGATTGCGATGCGGATGCGTGATGCAGCGCGTGTCTCGAACAGCCGCCGTTATGCCGCGCGCCTGATTGAGACAATAGAAAGCGCACGCCCGGATGTGATCCTGGAAACGCATATCGCTTTCAGTTTGGCGGGCAAGATCGCGTCGGAACAGACGGGTGTGCCGTTGGTGCTGGATGATGTGGCACCCGCCTGGGAAGAAGAACAGCAGTACGGCGTTGGTCTCAAGGACAAGGCGCACGAAGTCTACAAGGAAGTGACCGAATCGGCACGCTTGCTGGTTGCGGTCAGCCCAACGATCCGCGATTATTTGCGCGGTCAGGGCTTGCCCGATAGTAAGCTGATCCTCGTCCCGAATGGCATTGACGCCAGCTTATTTCGGGCAGGTGAACAGCCGGGTAAAGTGCGGGCGCAGTACGGCATCGCTCCCGATACGATGCTGATCGTGTTTGTCGGATCGTTTCAGCCCTATCATCGTGTCGATCTGCTGATCCGGGCGTTCAAAACACTGGACACGACGCGCAAGACCCATTTGCTATTGGTGGGTGAAGGTGCACGCACGGCTGAATGCAAAGCATTAGCCGCCGAACTGGGTTTGATGGATCGGATCACTTTTACAGGCGCGATTGATTACAGCAAAGTGGGTTCATACGTCGCCGCCGCTGATGTAACGGTGCTGCCCGGCAATCTGGATTATGGTAATTCGATGAAGATTTATGAATACCTGGCACTGGGTAAGCCTGTCGTCGCGCCCGATCAGCCAACGGTTACGGACATGGTGACGCACGATCAGACCGCGTATCTGTTCAAGCGCGATGATGCTGAGGCGCTCAAAAATGCACTCAAAACCGTGATTGATGATCCGGCGCTGTGCCAACGGTTAAGTGCCGCCGCTGCAAAACTGGCCGCCGAATGCACCTGGGAAAAACGCGCCGAAGTCCTATCCAACGCCCTACTAACGCTCAAATCGTAAGCTCCTAACCCTCAAGGATCATCAATGACTGCTCACAAACGGATCATGTGTCTGTTCGTTTTGATTGTATTGTCGGCGGGATTAACTGGATCACATCCGGCGTCCGCTCAACAGGCCGTGCCTATCCCCTGGCCGACACACTACACACATATTGCCACGATCCCGGCAGTGGGCGATCCGAGCGGTCAATACACTGGTGAGTTCAGTTCGGGTGATGCAGCTAACGTAGCGGTTGATCCATCAAAACTGCCTAATCGCCCGTTCATCGGGACGGAACTCTACTACGAAAATGGTGGCGAGGCGGGCGCTCAACAGCGCGAATGGTTCAAGGAGATTGGCTTCGATTTCCTGCGCGTTGAAGTAGATGCTGCCGAAATCATTGGAAAAAACCGCAAGGATAGCCTACTCCCGTCAACCTTCACCGATTGGGGGTTGGATGAGTTCGAGAACGGTAAACTGTGGCGCTTCAATGATCCTGATACTTCCGTAACCAACATCCTTGAAAACAGCTATAGTGTGTCGTTCCCGTATATGATGATCATGCACTACGGCGCGGAGTCGTTTATGGGGCAGGTGCCGGATAGCGCCAATTATGCCGATTATTTCCTGGCGACGGTCTATTATTACAACGTCGTGCGTGGCATGAACATCAAGTATTGGGAAGTGCTGAACGAGCCAGATTGGGGCTATGGCGATAAAACACTTGTGGTGGCTACTCCGGCGCAATACGCGGCCATCTTCAAGCGCGTGGCCGAACGTATCAAGAATTTCCCGGACCCGCGCGTGAACTCGATTGCGTTGGGTGGTCCGGCACTGGGCAGCGGCGATCCGACGGATGGCACATGGCCGGATGGTTATCAGAACCGCACCCGCGATGGCGAACGGAAGCTACAGGAATACATCCCGACACTGTTGGCGCAAGGCTCTCGGAGTGGTCAGCGCGACGTGGGCTTCCTGAGTTGGCACATCTACGGCAGCGAAACGTGGGGACGCCCCAACAACATTTACGAACTGAATCAGAACTATGCGATCATCAATCAGATCGAAAATTACTACAAGTTAGGTACAGGCTATACAGGTGACGGCGCAGGGCTTCCTCTCGTGATCAGTGAGATGAATTTTGCGGCAGGCGATACCAAAGCCGAGGCCAAAGCCTATTACAAAAATTTCTACGCGGCGCTGTGGCATACCAGCACGCTCAACGATGTATTTTCGACGGGGCGTATTGCGCTTCTATCCGATTATCGTTGGAAGGGCGATAACCATTGGCCGAAGGGTCTGGTCTATCAGGATAAACTTGATTCCGGCAACCAACTCGTCCGTAACCCGGTATGGTGGGCATACCGTGAATACCTCCAGCACACGCAAACCAAAATTCTGAGCGCGTACAACAGCAAACGCGATCCCTGGGCAGATGCGCTCGTGACGACGGATGACAAAGGGCAAATATTGTACCTGATTGCTGTCAACAAAAGCGATCAGCCTAAAACGCTTGATTTTTCATTCGATGTACCCGCGTCGATTAATGGTCAGGTGGCGATCTCCCGGCGAACAATGGAGAAATCGGGCGATGGGGCATTCGGCGCGCCATTCGCCGAGCCAACGATCACCGATGCCTACCAATTTCAGCGCGTGACATTGGCGGTTGGCAAACAGCTTCACTACCACGAGGTTTTGCCGCCGCGCACCATTGTGTACTACACAGTTGTCAAAGCATCGTAAATCCTTGAAGGCGGTTTGACAGCACCCATCGCAACCGGGATAATCCCGGCTATGCGACGATTTTACCTGCCCTGCTTTCTACTTGTTTTGGCGGCGCTGGCCTGCAACCTGCCCGGCCAGCAAACGATCATCGTGACGGCCACCGCCAGTCCCGCGCCGACGATTACCTTCACGCCCACCATCACGGTCACACCCACGCCGCTGCCCACCGTCACGCCGATCCCAAGCGCAACCGTCGTCCCGCAAACCGCCGTTGATCTGGCCGATAAAGCACTCAACAACGGCGATTATCAATCTGCCGTCAAGACCTACCGCGCGATCCTCGATCAGCCCGTAACGAGTGTCAACCCGGTCTTGCGCGCGTCGGCACAGTTTGGGGCGGGCGTGGCCGCGCTCCGTGAAGGGCAATTCAGCGACGCGGTGACGCTGCTGAGCGGCTTCATCAGCACGTACCCAAACGATTTGCACATTCCACAAGCCTATTTTTTGCGCGGTGATGCGTATCTAGGCACATCGAACTGGCAGCCCGCGATTGATGATTTCAAAATCTACATTAAGCTGCGCCCCGGCCTGCTGGATAGCTATGCCTGGGAGCGAATCGGTGATGCGAGTCTGGCGCTCAAGCTAAATGATGACGCGCTCAACGCCTACGCACAGGCCAGCCAGGGCAATCCGCGCAGCCTGACACCGCTCCTGCAACTGCGTGAAAAAGTGGCGGCGGCCTACCTGAACGCGGGGAATATCAAGGCGGCGGTGAACCAGTACGACGAGATTTTGAAGATCGCCAAACTGCCTGAATATCGTGCCAGTATCGCTTTTGCCGCCGCGCAAGTGCTGCTCAATTCGGGCGACACAACGCTGGCCTACTCACGTTATCAGGATATTGTGGCGACTTATCCCCAAACGTCCGAAGCGTATCGCGCGATGGTCGCGTTGCTCAAAAGCGGTTCGCAGATCGATGATTACCTGCGTGGACAAATCAGTTTCGCCGCCAAAGATTATGGCGATACGATCACGGCGTTGTACAACTATACCAGTCATACAGAACTTCCATCGGTTGATCCGAACGCCTTTATGATGCTGGGTCAAGCCTATCGTGAAGTTGGCAATGTGGCGGCGGCGCTGACCTCGTTTCAGACGGTGATTGAACAGTACCCCAAAAGCCAATACTTCGGCGATGCCTGGATCGAGCAGGGGCGCACGTTGTATCTTGCCAACCGCGTGACCGACTCGATCAACAAGTACAAGGAACTCTCCGAGAAGTACCCGTACATTCCACAGGGCGCAGAGGCATTGTGGCGCGCGGGTTATCTGTACTCGGTGCAGGGCGACACTGAACAGTCCTTCGCTACCTTTGAAATTCTGGGGCAAAAATATCCCGGCACAGAGCAAGCAATGGACGGCCTGTTCCGGGGCGGCATGGCAGCCTACAATGGTGGCGCACGGGCGCGTGCCCAACGCCTGTTCGCGCTGCTGGCACAAACTGGTAAGGGCACACTGCGCGCGGCAGGATCCTTGTGGTTGGGGCGGTTATATCAACTCGATAACGATCTTGATCTGGCGCGGCAGGCATACACCGATGCCGCGCAAGCCGATCCGGGCGGTTATTACAGTCAGCGCGCCGCCGATCTGTTAGCCGGACATGGACCGTTCACGAAGCCCGCCAAACTGGACTGGTCGTTTAACGATTCGGCACACATTGCCGAGGCCGAACAATGGATGCGAACCACTTTCAAGATCACCCAAACGAGCGATCTATGGCCGCTTTCACCAACACTGGCCGCCGATCCGCGAATGCTGCGCGGCAACGAACTGTGGGCAGTGGCCGCCTATGATGAAGCACGCGCCGAGTACGTTGGGCTTCGGGAGGACAACAGCACCAATCCGCTGGCACTCTATCAACTTGCCAGTTACTTCTACCGAATCGGTTTATACCGTGAAGCGATCAACGCCGCCGCCACCCTGATCGACGGCGCGAAGATCAATACCATGCAAGCGCCGCGCTATATTGCCGCGCTACGTTTTCCGATTGCCTTTTACGATCTGATTTTGCCTGCCGTACAAAAAAACAACGTCGATCCGCTACTGACCTTCAGCTTGATTCGTCAGGAAAGCCTGTTTGAAGGCTTTGCAACGTCATATGCGTCTGCACAGGGTTTGATGCAGATCATCCCGACGACTGGTGAGTACATCGCCGCTAAGTTGAACTGGCCGGATTATCAGAATAGCGATCTGTACCGTCCGTATATCAATGTGCAGTTTGGTGTGTGGTATCTTAAAGAGCAGTTGGATACGTTCAATGGAAACACTTATGCGGCGTTGGCGGCCTATAACGCCGGGCCAGACGCCAGCAATGAATGGTATCGCATCTCCAACGGTGACCCGGATTTGTTCCTGCAAGCGATTGATTACGATCAGACGCAAACCTACGTGCGTCGCATTTATGAGCAGTACCAGGTCTACGCCGCGATTTATGGAGCGAAGTGATGGCAATTCAATCGCGCAAAAATCAGTATTTGGGCATCAACGCTCACCTGAACAGCTTTTTACAAAACGTTGAAAGCAAGTGGGAAGGTTTTCATGGCAACTATATTGTCTATCTGACAACTGCGCTGAACAATAACCTACCTATTCAGTACGAAGCACACAATGAACGATCTTTGCAGATCAGAGAACACCTGCCAATGGACGATTATGACGAAGGGCAAACGCGCCGCCCAAAACCAGATGTGACCATCGTAGAAAGCAATCCGACACGGCCACGCAGCCAGTATTCATCACCCGTTTCGTCCATTGGTGAACTGACCGCACCCGTCGTTGAAACGATGGACTATGATCCTGAAAATTTTTTAGCGGCGGTTATTATCCGAGAAGTCGTCGAGGGTGATCTGATCGGGCGTCCTGTGGTACGGATCGAACTGCTTTCGCCAACTAATAAACCACCTGGAAAAGGCTACGAAATCTACCGTGACAAACGTAATGCCGCGCTCAGCAGCAAAATGCCCCTCATTGAAATCGACTTTTTACATCAGTCGCCGCCCGTAATGATCAATCTGCCCAGTTATGCCGATCACGAACCAAATGCGTACCCGTACAGCATCACCGTTAGCGATCCGCGCCCATCGGTTCAAACCGGATTGGCACATCACTATTTGTTCAGCGTCGATACGGCATTGCCATTGATTGATATTCCGCTCGATCATGGCGAAGTATTGAAGCAGTTCGATTTTGGCGCGGTCTACAATACGGTGTTCGAGACCATGCGTCCCTATCACCGCTACACCGACTACGAACAGTTGCCGCTGCACTTTGAGACGTATAGCCAAAACGATCAGGAACGGGTGCAACGACGCATGGCCGCGATTCGGCGTGCCGTTGAAAATAACTTGGATTTAGACAACCCTATACCGTTAAACAATCAAGATAACCCATAGCAAGGAAAATCATGCCTAAAATCGTCACTATCGAGCAAATGCGCGCCATCGAAGCCGCCGCTGATGCCGCCGGAGTCAGCTATTCGCAAATGATGGAGCGTGCCGGGCGTGCCGTCGCTGACCGTGTGAAAGAGCTGCTCGAAGAATTTCCGCAGCCGCGCGTTGCGGTTCTGGTGGGCAAAGGTAACAACGGGGGTGATGGACTCGTCGCCGGGCGCTTGATCGCCGCCGAAACCAAAGCCATCGTCAGCTTCTTTTTAGTCGAACCGCGCGATGAGGCCGATCCGGTATTCGCGGCAGTGCGTCAGGCCGGGTTGCTGGCCGCCGATGCACCCACCGACTCCGAGCAAGGCTATCGCGTTCTCCGCACAATGGTTGCCAACGCCGATGTTGTGATCGACGCTCTGCTGGGCACGGGCGCGCATTTGCCGATCAAGGATGAGATCGAAAAGGTCTTGCGGCAGGTTCATAAGGCGCTGCATGATCGCGCTACTGATCATTCGCCCGCAACACTCAGTACGCCCGCCGCACCCAGCTACGCGACCATCCGCCAGCCGATCATCGTGGCCGTTGATGTGCCAACAGGTCTGGACGCCGATACAGGCGCGCTCGATCCGAATGCGCTGCACGCCGATGAGACGATTACCTTCGAAGCGGCCAAACCCGGCTTACTGGTCTTTCCGGGCGCGGAAGCCGTCGGGACGCTGCACATCGCGCCACTTGGTTTGCCCGACAAACTCGAACCGCTAACGGGCATCAAGCTAACGTTGGTGGACGCCCATACTGCTCACCAACTGCTGCCGGATCGTCCAGCAAACGCGAACAAGGGCACCTTCGGCAAGGCGATGATTGCTGCCGGATCGGTCAACTATACGGGCGCGGCGGTGCTGGCGGCCTTGTCTGCCTATCGAATTGGCGCGGGACTGGTCACAGTGGCCGCACCGCAACCCGTGATCCCGACGCTTGCCGCGCATCTGATCGAGGCCACCTGGTTACTGCTGCCGCACGATATGGGCGTCCTCAGCAAAGGGGCGGCGCGTGTCCTACGTGAAGAAATCGACGGTTACACGTCTTTGTTGATAGGGCCGGGTTTGGGTCAGGAAGACGCCACCGCCGATTTTATAAATGCGCTGTTCCAGCCCGTCGAAAGTACCAAAACGAAACCGCGCGCGTTTGGGTTTGCCGTCGCGCCGTCTGAGCAGACCAAGGAAGAAGCCAAACCGGATAAGCCGCTCCCGCCAATGGTGATTGACGCTGACGGCCTGAACCTGCTTGCCAAGATCGAAAACTGGTGGACTCGTTTGCCCGCCCGAACAGTATTGACACCGCACGTGGGCGAATTTGCACGACTCGCCAAGATCGAGGACGAAGGCGACACCAAAGCTACCGAAAAAGTGCAGGCCAACCGTGTGACGCTGGCCGCCGAAAAAGCCGCCGCATGGAACGCTGTTGTTGTACTGAAAGGCGCGCATACCGTGATCGCTGACCCGGATGGCCGAATGGCGATCCTGCCCTTTGCCAATGCGGCATTGGCGCGCGCCGGGACGGGCGACGTGCTGGCCGGGATGATCGCCGGATTGCTGGCACAGGGGCTTGATCCGTTTGATGCGGCAGTCGCGGCGGGCTATGTGCATGGCTTCGCGGGCGAACTGGCAACGAACTTCGTGGGCAGTCGTGCCAGTGTACTAGCAAGCGACGTGGCCGCCCATATCGCGGATGCGTTAGCAACCATCGAGGCAACCGACTCATGAAACGCTTGATCGTAAACGCCGATGACTTTGGCATGAGTCCGGGCATCAGTCGGGGCATTTTGGACGCGCATCACAAAGGGATCGTCACTTCAACCAGCGTGATGATCAATTATCCCAGTGCGCCACGCGATTTTCTGAATGCCCTTCAAAGTGCGCCCGATTTGGGCTTCGGGTTACATATCACTCTGACGGGTGGTGGTCCGCCCCTTTCTAATCCGCACACGATCCCGACGCTGCTCACCGATGAAGGCACGTTTCCGCATGTCGAATACTGGATGCGCCATACCGATCTGATTAACCCGGCGGAAATGGAACAGGAAGTACGCGCACAGTATGATTTATTCGTGAAGACGGCAGGGCACGCGCCCGATCATCTGGATTGCCATCACGGTTGTTTGTATCAGCCCGTCGGATTGGCGTTATTGCAATCACTGGCACTCGAACACAATCTCCCGATTCGGCGCGATGATGCCAGCTTGCCAGTACCCAAACCCGATCATTCGGTACAGACTTTTTACGACAAAACAGCCACATTGGGCGATCTACTGCTGGCGCTTACCACGCTCCAGGAGGGTAGCAGCGAATTGATGTGCCACCCCGGTTATGCCGAACCTGATCTGATTGATAGCTACCGCGAACCGCGAACCGCCGAAGTCAACGCGCTAACCCATCCCAGCGTTCGTGAGGTGATTAAGTCGGAAGGAATCACGCTGATCAAGTTCAGTGATCTGGGAAGCGGCGCAGCATGAGCAACGATCCGCGCTACGAACCGATTGATGATGACCTGCCGCCGCCTGACCCGGATGATCTGAGGCCAGCACGCCCGATCAAGAAGCCTTCACCCCCAGCCCCTCTCCCGACGGGCGAGGGGAGCAGACCTGCCAAACCAGCAGCTAATCCGCCGATCAGTGTGGCGAAAACGCCTGAACCCAAACCCGAAGTGAGTGTAAAAGTTGTATTCTCATTGCCGATGGTGCTGGTTGAGCGTATCAAGGCCGTCCGCGATCAAGCGGGACTCGTGGGCGAAGTTCCGGTTGCTGTGCCGTTGACCAGTACATTCAGTACGACGGATGAAGCAGCTTTGCGTGAGTCGATTGCCGCCTTTGAGAAATCACACTTGCCGCTGATGCTAACGCTCAAACGGGTTGAAGCGCAAGTTCGTGAGCGCCAATCATACAGCGCAGCGTGGAGCGTCGATGCCGAAACTCAGTTCGCAAAACTCCATGCCGATCTGATTGATACGCTGAAACTCCCGCCCGACTCGGTTATCCCGTTCGAGCCGATGATTGTCGTCGGGAGCAGCGTTTCGGCCAAGCAGTTCCCGATATTGATCGCCGCCATGCAGCAGCATTTTGTACCGCTCACCTGGCAGATTGAAAAGATCGAGATCACGTTGCTTCCGCCAGCTTAAACTTTGCTGATCATCTTTGGCTTCAAGCGGATTGTGATCATGTCCTGTTTTGACCAGTCCGCGATGTCTTTTTCGGCCTGTGCGCCTGACTCGTAGCGCAGTGTGAGCGCCCGTGTCCAGTAGCGATCCGTATCATCGACAATCGTAAAATCGCCCTTGAACAGATAGCCCGCGCCATCCTGCGGTTCGCCGCCGATCATGATCGCGCCTTTCGGGTTGGCGGCAATATCGCGGACTTTGCGCGTGTTCCGAAAGCTGATCACCACGAATTCGTCTTCATGGAGCATAAACCAGACGGGTACCGTATGTGGGTAGCCATCCGCGCCAATCGTACTCAGGCGGGCTAGCAGTGGTGTTTCCAAAAAAGTGCGAATCACATCCGTAAATTCAGTCTGCATGAAATCCCCTTGTGTGCGTCATACTGATTTTATCCTATCGCCACACGATCCCAACGATTAACAACCCGATCAGGATCAGAGCGCATACACCGCTGATGATCGCGCCGAGTCGCAGCGAATCGGGCGCGTACTGCATCGTGACGGTATGCTGACCCGCCGGGACGATCACCGCACGAAAGGCGGCATTGGCACGGTAAATAGGTGTCGATCCACCGTCAAGAGTTGCGTTCCAGCCAGGATACCACGTATCGGCCAGCACCAACGCAGCACGGGCAGGCGTATTCACCGTGATTTGAATATTCAATGGTGTCTCCTGATCGATTTTTGCCGTGCCAGCATCCGTACCCGCTAAAGTTGGCGCATCACCTTCAAGGAACACGGTTGTCATTGGCTGCCATGCCGGATCAGTCATCGCCCGAATTGGGTTCTGAGAGACGATCACCGTCGGCGCGATCCAGGCACGGGGTGGGTTCGGATGATCGGCTTGTGGGATAGCCGCCGCCGAGAACAGGTTAGGCGCAAGATGTTCATCCAACAATTGCGTGAAGCGTTCAATGCCGCCCGGACGCAGCGGCTCGAACGTGTTAAATGATGGCTGCCGATCCAGCAGATTCATATTCGGGAAATCCGCCGCGCGATAGCCCTTCTGACGCTGCACAGCCACCCGATAATCTTTGAACGATAGAAATTGATCGAACTCCGCTGCGTTCAGTTCTTTGGTGGGTGTGAAAGTCCGTTGATCGGTGACTCCGGCACGGCGTTGGTAGAAATCAGGCGAAACAGTGGGGTTACTCAAAGCGTTTGCCCACAACAGATCGGCGGCCACGAAGACCAGCACGCCCATTGCCCACCACCGCCAGCGCGCCGACTCCATTTTCGGTTGTGTAACGAATGCAATCCCGACGGCGACAAGCAGCACTCCTAAAACGATCAGTCCCTTCAAAATCGGGCGATCCGGGGCAGCAACGTATAGGAAAACGCTCAGGATCGTTACACCTAACGCGGCCACCAAACCTAATCGGGCGTGGGCAATCGTGCGCCGATCAAACTTCCAGAGCGACACGCCAATCGCGGCCAGCAAACTCAGACTGAACTCAGCCAGCAGCAGCCAGCGCGACGGTGCTTGAAACAAATTGAAGGTCGGTACATGCCGAAACAAAAATACGAACAATGGCGAATGGCGTCCGAAGGCAAACGCAAATGCCACAAGGGTCACGATTCCCAAAAATGGGATCAACCGAACGGCAGTTGATGATCCGATCTGCCGCCGATTTAATAGGTAATGACCTATCGTGATCAGTGCCAGGATGATCGGCAAAATCCCGATGTAGGACGCCGTCTCGAAATACGCGCCGGGGATCAAATAGCTGCCATCACCGGGGTTGCCATAAAACATCGGGTTAAACTGCGTGATCAACGACGGCCATTCGTAACTAAAATTGAGTGCGAAATCTTCATCGACGCCTTCTGAACGCTGCGATTGACGTTGTAGTTCGGCGGTTGGTGCAAGCTGAATCGTCGCAAGGCCAACGCCCAGGCCGATCCCCACAATGATTAGCAAAAACGCCTGGGACTCAAGTCCCAGGCTCAACGAACGAAGTCCACTAAAGTGGACT
>JBBSEU010000090.1:0-19343 GCA_038239365.1 Aggregatilineales bacterium | reverse complement strand
TTGTCGGCACACAGGGCGATACGGACTGCAAAATTGGATCGCCGCTGGCTGACTGTGCGCCAGAGTTTGTCAACCGTGAGCCGGGCGAACGCTATTTCGAGAAGAACGGTGAGCGTTGGGTAGAAGTGATCGCCAAGCTAATAATGAATCATCGAGTGATCTATCAACGTACCGTCTCACAACCGGAACTGGGTATATTTTTGCCGTACACGCCGGTCTACGGCAATGGGCCGTTTATGCTGGTCGTATCCGGTGCTATGGCCGTATTATCAATCCCGGTAGCCATGAGCCTGGCCTTGCTAACGACGCGCCCATTAGCCCATCGCCTTTCCAGGATCGCCAAAGCAAGCCAGCAGTTCGCGTCGGGCGATCTGTCGATGCGCGTACACGATCAGGGTAAGGATATGGTGGGCGGGCTGGCACAGCAGTTCAACGATATGGCCGACGCGCTGGCGCAAAATGTCGGGGTTTTGCGTGAACTGGCACAGCGCAATGCGGAATTGGCGCAGCAAGCCGAACAAGCGGCGATCCAGGCCGAACGGGTGCGCCTATCCCGCGATCTGCATGATGACATCGCCCAGGGTTTGTTCAGTTTGTCAGTGAGCAGTGCCGCTCTGCCCGATCTGATTCGCCGCGATCAGGAAACGGGCGCGCAGCACGCTGCCGCCATTGCCCGGCTTGCCGAACAAACTCTGCTCGATTTGCGGGGTCTGCTGGTTGAACTGCGCCCGTCAAGCGTATTGCAGCGCGGCCTTTCGGAAGCATTGCAAACGCTCGTCAGCGAATGGCAAACGGCTAACCACGTTCAGGTGGAGTGTACCTTGATGCTGACTGGCAATCGGATTTCTGCGGGCGTCGAAGATGTGCTGTTCCGCATCGCCAAAGAGTCATTAAATAATATCGCCAAACACGCGCACGCCACTTCCGTACAGGTCTCACTGGTTGAGGGGCGACGGCAAATCACGCTCAGCATCACCGATAATGGTCAGGGCTTTGATCCGACGATGGTCAGCAATCAGGGGAAATTTGGGTTGGTCAGTATGCGCGAACGTGCCCAGGCCATTGGCGGGAACATGGCAATCGAAAGCGATACGACACACGGCACGACCATCCGCATCACACTGCCATTGGAAAGAGAAGATGCCGCATGAGCATTCGTGTGTTGATCGTGGATGATCATGCGGTGGTTCGGCAAGGATTACACCTGCTGCTCGACTCCCAGCCTGCTATTCAGGTGGTGGGCGAAGCGCCCGACGGCGAAATGGCGATCCAGATGGCGCGCGAATTGCAGCCAGACGTGATCCTGATGGATTTGCTGATGCCGGGTATCGGCGGCATTGAAGCAATTCGCCAGTTGACCGACGCGCGTATTCGCGGCCATGTGCTGGTACTCACCTCATCGCTTGAGGATCAACTGGTCAAGCAGGCGTTGCAGGCGGGCGCGCGTGGGTATGTCCTCAAGGCCAGTCGTGCGGCAGAACTGGTGCAGGCCGTTGAGCGCGTATCACAAGGACTAAGCACACTTGACCCGGCGGCGGCGCAAGTCTTGATGCAGCAAGTTCGCACGCACGATCCGTTGGAAACCCTGACCGTCCGCGAACGGGATGTGTTCGACTCGATGGCATGCGGCCTGAACAACCCGGAAATCGCCGCGCATCTGGACGTAAGTGAAGCGACGGTTCGCACGCATATCGCCAGCGTTCTGGAAAAGCTAATGCTGCGGGATCGCACTCAGGTAACGATCTATGCACTGAAACGCGGTCTGATTCATTTGGATGATCTACCCTGATTCAAATACTGACAAACCCTGAACGGGACTGAATGGCTATTTGACAGACCAGGATTGCCCTCACAATTGAAACTGAATTATTGTCATCCGGTCAAGTGGGGGCGTCTCGATGAAACAGCGGTTAATCATCCTCTTTATATCAATGTTTGTGTTGGGCATCACTATCGGTGCGCCTCGTCCGGCGCTGGCCGCAGGCGTCGTTGGCAATGGCACGCCCGCTAGCTGTACACGCGATGCGTTGAGCGCAAAGTTGGCGGGCGGCGGTCTCGTAACCTTCAATTGCGGTGGCGCTCCGGTCAGCATTCCGATCACCAGCACGCTTGATATTAGTCTGGCGAATGTCACGATTGACGGTGGCGGTCTGATCACACTGCAAGGTGTCTCAGGGCAGTTGATGATCAAGCATCACACGCTGGCGAATGTGCCGAGTACGCTCACCCTGCGAAACCTGACCATATCCGGTGCTTCGGTGAGCGGCGCAAATATGAACAGCGGCGCGATTCAAAGCATCAACAACAGCTTTAGCCCACCCAATTATCCGCAAACGTTGAATGTGGATACGGTCACTTTCACCAACAATATTCTGGTGAACACGAGCAGCAGCACCGGGAGCGCGTCTGATTTTGGCGGTGGCGCGATCTATACCCTCGGCGGCTACCTGAACGTAACCAACAGTGTCTTCACGGGTAATCAGGCGCAGCGCGCAGCGGGCGGCGCAATCCATGTTTTACGCAGCAACTTGAAGATCGTGTCCAGTGTTTTTACCAGCAACGCCGCGACTCCAGCATCTCCGCCCGGCAATAACAGCGGCTATGGCGGCGCGATCTACATTGATGGCGCGTTGAGCAGCGGCAACGGCACGATTGATATTCAGAACAGCCGCTTCGATAGCAATACCGCGATCAATCAGGGCGGCGCGATTCACGTCAACCTGTATAACAGCGAGAACGAGTCGATCTCAGTCAGCCGCACAACCTTCACCAAGAACGCGGTGAACTGGGTTGGTTCGGGCCCCGCGCCTGTTGTTGGCTCACTTGGCAATGGCGGGGCGATCAGCGGCGGCGGAACAGGCGGCCCGGTGACAATGACCATCGACAGCAGCACCTTCAGCGGCAATGTCGCCTATGCGCCGTCAGCGGGCGGGAGCGGCGGTGGAGGGGGTTCAGGCGGCGCGGTAGGCTTGAATCAAAACTCTAAGCTAACGATCCGCAACTCCACCTTTTACTACAATCAGGCACTTGCGCCGGGCAACTGTACGCAGTGCTGGAACGCCAACGGCGGGGCTTTGCTGGTCATCAACAACACGCAAACCTTCAACATTTATGGCAGCACTTTCGCCAATAATCATGCTGATTGGGACGGCGGCGGCATGGCAACCACCACCAACGGCAATCTGTACAATACGCTGGTCATCAATAACACGGCCAGCAAAGTCAACCCGAACTGTGATGCGATTCACGGCGGCGCAAGCGTCATTATGTTCCCGAGCGGCGGGGTGAATTGCATCAATGGAGTGAGTGTCTCCGATCCGGGGCTGGGGCCACTGGCCGATAATGGCGGGACAACTCAGACAATGCCGATCAGCACGGCCAGTTCTGCCTATGCGACGGGCAACGCGGCCAACTGCACGGCGACGGATCAACGCGGCGTGGCGCGCAAGTCACCGTGCGATATTGGCGCTTACGAAAAGACGAACGCCGCCACCCGAACCGATACGATTGGCGTGTACGTCAACGGCGTGTTCTATTTGAAAAATTCAAATACTGCGGGCGCGGCGGATATTGTCGTACCGTTTGGCAGCCCTGGTAATTTGCCCGTTGTGGGCGATTGGAACGGTGATGGCGTTGATACCGTCGGCGTCTATATCAGTCAGCTTGGCGTGTTCCTGATGCGCGACTCGAACACAGCGGGCAATGCCGACTACGCTTTCGTGATGGGCAACCCCGGTGATGAGCCGATTGCGGGCAAGTGGGATGCCAGCATGACCCGCAGTGGGATCGGCGTTTATCGGCCATCGAACGGTTTGCTGTTCGGCAAACGAACACTCAGCACAGGTTATGCCGATTACACGATGGTGCTGGGCAACCCCGACGATCATGGGCTGGGGGGCGATTGGGACGGCAACGGGTACGATAGCATAGGGGTGTATCGTCCGGTTGATACGAAGTTTTATCTGGCGAACGCGATGGGCGGCACAACGAACACGCCCGCCATCATCTTTGACAACTACAATTTCGTGTTCGGCCCGGCGAACCTGACGCCGCTTGCAGGTGATTGGACGGGCACGGGTCAGTCGCGCGTGGGTTACGTGTTGAATGGCGTTTTCTACCTGAAAAACACGTTCACTCCCGGTGCAGCCGATAATACCTTTGCCTTTGGGCTGCCGGGCGCGCTGCCTGTGGCGGGCAAATGGACGAACGGCAGTGTGCCTATCACCACCGGCTCATCGGCGCTGATCGTTTCATCAGGGACTCAAACCCCGACTCTCAGCGCGCCCGAAAGTGGCGGCAGATTCGATTAAACGGCTTGCTTCGATCTTGCACCTGGGATTCATGTCTCAGGTGCAGCCAAAACCCCAAACCACCAACATTCCATTTTGACAGAACAAACGTCTTGACTCTCAAGCCACTTGAGGGTTTATCCTTAGTATTGAGCAAGCAAGGCAGGTCAAGATGATCAGGATCGGTGAGTTCTCAAAGTTGGTACAAGTTCCGGTTGCCACACTGCGCTACTACGATCAAATCGGGTTGCTGAAACCTGTCGAGATAGATCGCTTTACGGGCTACCGCTACTACTCGACCAGCCAATTACCCCGCTTGCACCGTATCCTGGCATTGAAAGGTCTCGGCTTCTCGTTGGATCAAATCGGGGCAGTATTGGCTGAGGGGTTGACCCCGGAACAAATGCGTGGAATGTTCCGTCTGCGTCACGCACAGATCAGCCAGCAGCTTATCGACATGCAAACTCAGCTTACCGAGGTCGAAGTGCGCTTGCAGCAGATCGAACGAGAGGAGCAGCTATCGAACTACGATGTCATGCTAAAACAGGTTGAAGCCCGGCTTGTCGCCGCAGTTCGGGCGATTCTGCCAAACCATGGTGCCGTCGGCGCACTGTTTGGCGAAGTGTATGAAGCACTTGGCGACCATGCAGCCGAAGCTCTCGGCCCGCATCCGGGCGAAGGCGGCCAAACGTTGGTACTCTGGTACGATACCGAATTCAAAGTACAGGAAGTCGATGGCGCTGCGGCTTTCTTTGTGCGCTGCCGTGTTCCCGAAAGTGGACGGATGCACGTCTATGATCTGCCTGCGGCCACGATGGCGGCCACCATTCATCACGGTTCTTACCAGACGATCAACGAAGCGCACGAGGCGGTACTCAGGTGGATCGAAGCGAATAGTTTTCGGATCGTGGGGCCGGATCGGGAAGTCTACCTGTACAACGCGCCGCCGATTCGCCGTGACGATCCAACCTATGTGACCGAAATTCAGTATCCGGTTGAAAAAATCGACAATCTATCCTACGCTATGGAGAGAAAATCATGATCACCGAACCAAAAATCATCAATCGCGCCGAACAACCCTACGTGGCAATACGCTCCCAGGTGACTATGCAGGAATTCGGGGCGGGCATCATTCCGCAATCGTTTAACGAAGTCGCCGCCTGGTTGCAGAAGCAGGGCAAAGCGCCCGCTGGCGCACCCTTGATTCGCTACCTTGTCATCAATATGCCCGGCAAACTCGATGTTGAAATCGGTTGGCCTGTTGCCAGTGCCTTAACCGGGGACGGGCGTGTGACCGCAGGGATTCTCCCGGCGGGGCGCTATGCCTCTCTAGTTCATACCGGGCCATATCCCGAACTCGTGGAAGCGACAGCGGCACTCTTGAAATGGGCGGAAGAAAAAGGTATCCATTGGGATGTCCAGGAGTCGGCAAACGGTGATAAGTTTGGTTCGCGCTTTGAGTCCTATCTGACCGATTCAACTCAGGAACCCGATCCGGCCAAATGGGAAACCGAGATCGCTATTCGGATAGCACACGATCAAGCATCATAAAGGGGTTTATCTTGGAAGCACAAACCGATCAAAATGACATTGTCGTAGCCATTCCAAAAAACAGAGAAAAGTTCTTTGGCCGTTCCGGGAAAATGCTGCTTCCCAGCCGCGCCTCAGTCGAAATGCTGATCGCACAGATTCCGGAAAATCAGGTGATCACGGTAGATCGCCTTGAAAAGACGCTGGCCGCGCAGTTTGAGGCTGATGTATCTTGTCCAGTCACGACAAAAAAGGCGCTGGCTGCGATTGCCACTGACCCGGTTAAAACTGTCGCGTACTGGCGTGTGATCCGCAAGAACGGACAACTCTACGCGAAGTTTCCGGGCGGCGTCGAAGGCCATGCCGCCCATTTGCGAAGTGAAGGCTTCGAGGTAGATAACAGTGGCAAAGCGCCAAAGGTCAAAAACTTCGCAGACCGGGTCGTCAAGTTCGATTGATGTGTACCGAAAGTCAAGGCAACTTTACCAATTTCGCAAAATGACTATACTATGCTCACTTGCTGAAACATAAAGACACATCATCGCATCGCGGCAGCAGATAATAACCGTACTGAGGTAGATTATCTTATGCGAACTCGACAACTGTTGCAGCGACTTCCAGAAGCGGAGTCCAAACCACACACGCTTCTCAAAACCAAAGCGCCGGACACAGGCAGTGATTTTGACTCGTCCCCGCACAACCAGCCAGTAACACTCTCCGCTGGCGGATCGCGTGTATCGCGTCAGACCGCCGTTCGCCAGTTGCAGCAAACCCAGGGCAACGCCGCCGTCCGACGCCTGTTGGCAACTCAGGATCGTGTACAGCGTGACGATACCAACGGCCTCAAAACCTTCGACTGTCCTATTTATGCGGGCGACACCAAACTTGAAGCGGTTCTGAATGACCGGGATCGACTCAAGATTGGCGACTCCGGCGAGTCGGTACGGAAGGTGCAGCAGGGGTTGATCGATGATGGCGTTTCGCTGCCGCAATTTGGCGTTGATAGCAAGTATGGCGGCGAAACAGCCACCGCCGTCAAGGAATTCAAAGCAAAACATAATCTCGGTTCAACTCAGTTTGGCGATGTTGGGCCGGGCACAATGGGTGAACTGGATCGGTTATGCGGCGGGTCTGGCCCGCAGCCCAAACCGCCCACCGATGATAAAACCTGCCCAGCCGACACTTCTAATATGGGCAACGATCCAGCGACGATCACGGGTCTGCATGAGGGCGACGGCGCAAGCAGTGCGACAGCAGCACAGAAGCCGCGCGTCCACCGTTTGCAAGAACTGCTTGTCCGCAAGACGGGCGCAGGTCTGGATTTGAACTGTCAGTTCGATGCACCCACCAAGCGCGTCCTGAGCGATTTTCAGACCGGGCTTGCTCAGCAAGGCGTAGCCATTACCCAGATTGGTACGGTGGATGTGCCCACCGCCAATGACCTGCTCGGCAATCAGGGGCCGACTCCGGTGAACCCCAAAGATGATGCTCAGTTGGAAGATACACTTGATGATGTGTCGCTCCAGCATCAACTGCTGTTCAGAACGCAGGACGCCGGACTTACGCGGCTCGAAACGGATTTGTCCACGAACCCGGATAAGCAGTCGAACCTGGGCGTCGATATTCTGAAGCTCATCGTCAAGACGGCGTTGGGGGCGATGGTTGGCGGCGCTGGCTCGTTCCTGGGTGATCAGATCACGACCGCCCTCACCAAAGCGAATATGAGCGCCGATGATCAAAAACTGGTCAACGAAAAAGGCGTCAAATCCATCTTTGATGCCGCTCAAAAGGCAGTCGAGGATGGCTCGGAAAGCAAAGTCGAAGCGGCTATGATCAAGGATGATAAGTCGATTGATGCGTTTATCGACGCCCAACGATCTGTGCTGATCGATGTGAGTGGCAGTGCCCAGGAAGCCTTCCTGACCCAAACCAAAGCCGCACTCCGTCAGCCCGCCACGCCCAAGCCCGGCGCTCCACAAACGAACGAAGACCCGCGCGTGACTCGTGCCAAGAAATATGTTGAGGCCGTCCGTAGCCAACGCACGGGCGCTTTTGAACAACAGTATTCCGAATCGGCAGAGAAGTACGCGGTGGGTGAAGCCCAATCGACACTCAAGACGACGCCCGATGACAAGCAGGGTGGCCGCGAAGGGACTGACCTGAGCAAGGATACACTCGGCAACACGGATATTGGCGCGCTCAAAGGTGTGGTTCGCGTCGATCTGAAACTGGATGAACCGAATAAACCCGTTAAGGTGGATAGCGCCGAAGTAGGCGGTCTGAGTGATAAAACACGCAAGCGGTTGCTCACGCTGCACCCGACTTTGTTGGGGCTTGGTTTGCCAATCATTGCCGAAGGCGCGAAGGGCGGCTTTATCGGCATTGGCCGCACGAAGATCAAGATCGGACGGAATGAAAATCTGACCGTCTTTGAAAGCGGCAGCAACGACAAGGGTATCGCCTATTTGAAGGCCAAAGCTCTGAATGCCGCGAATGAACTGCCGCCGGATAGCCCCTTACCTGTCGATGCGGTAGAGGGCGCTCGAAAAGTGTTTGATGAAATCGACGGTCAGACGCTCAAGGAATTGAAAGCGCCCTGATCGACGCTTGACCGATGATCCGATTTGTGCGACGGCTGAGTGGGTTAGGCGCGTTTATGCTGCTCCTGATCACCTCAGCCCTGCTGCTCGGACACCTGCAACCCGCGCCCGATTGGGCTGCACAGGTCACCTGTACGCAGCCGTGTTGGGCAGGGCTGAATCCTGACGTGACTGGAACAACCGCCAAAGTGACGCGCGCCTTGCAAGCGCAGCCGCAACTGACAGTCCAATCCAGTAATGGTGGCGGCGGCTTCGAGATCAGCATCGGAGCGCGCCGCTATGAATTTGTGCTGGCGATTGAGATGGGTCAGGATATGGCCGTGTATCATCTCGTGCCTGGTGAATCGATCCCGCTTGGTGAAGTGCTGCTCACCTTCGGCACGCCCGACAATTTTTACTATTATGAGATATGCCCCAACACCCGCGCCTGTTCAAGAAGTCTGTTTTTGCGCTTCCCGCAGCAACGTGTCGAAGCGATCTTTCCGGTAGATGACCATCAAAAACTGTGGGCAGGTTCATCCTTGACTCAACTGGTGTTTGGGCGTCTGGCGGCCAATTTGCGACAGGGCTGCGAATGGCGCGGAATCGCTCAGCTTGCGCCACAGCCGGAATGCCGATTCAGTTATCGCTAGCGTACAATTTGCGCTGGCTTTGCGTTCTAAGCGATATATACGGTCTCTACTCAACAGGATAATTCAATCAATGGGCAATACCACTTACACCCCCAAGCGCGTGATGGTGATCGTCGCGCACCCGGACGACATCGAGTTTTCATGTTCGGGCACGATTGCGCGCTGGGTCAAAGAAGGCGCGGAGGCTTGCTATGTGCTGTGTACCAGTGGCGATGTTGGCATCGCTGAGCCGGGCATGACCAAAGCGCAGGCCGCCGCCATTCGTGAAACCGAACAGACCGCCGCTGCTGCCGTCGTTGGCGTGACGAACGTCGTCTATTTGCGGGAACCGGATGGCATGTTGGAAGCCACGATGGAACTGCGAAAGCGACTCGTGCGCGAAATTCGTAAATTCCGGCCTGATACGATCATCTGTGGTGATCCACAGCAGTTATGGTCAGGCGACGGCTATATCAACCATCCCGATCATCGTGCGGCGGCATTAGCGGCAGTAGACGCCATTTTCCCGGCGGCGGGTCAGCCGAATTTGTTCCAGGAGCTTGAGGCCGAAGGTCTGAGCGCCCACAAACCGTACAAGGTTTATGTTCAGACGTGGGATAAGGCCGATGTGTATGTGAACATCACCGATACGATTGATCTCAAGATCGCTGCTTTGCGCGAACATAAAAGTCAGATGAAAGATTGGGATCCCGAACCGCGTATTCGGGAGTGGTCTGCCGAGCGTGCCAAAGGTAAAGAGATGGAATACGCCGAAGCCTACCGCGTGATCACCTTTGCCGACGCCGCGCCAAAAGCCGAAGAACAGCCCGCCGTCGCGGAAGGGGCAACTGCCCCGGCCTGAATTGGCCTCACCCCCCGACCCCCTCTCCGTCTACAGAGAGGGGGAGTCGGAAGGCTACAGATATTTCTGCACAGCGGCGGTTAACTTACCAAGATAACCTGCTCCATCTACCGTGATAACCGCCAGATATGCGCCTATCCGCCACAAATCACGCCGTTCAGCGAATCCCGGATCAATCGGCGTTTCGTCCCGATAGCCATCAAAAACATCATCCGGCACGGGTTGGAAGTAATCGATCAACGCCAGATCAATTTCTGGGTGTCCATAGTAGACGGCGGGATCGATGACAACCGTGCCTTTTTCAGTGCTGATGAAATTGTTCTGTTGAGCATCGCCATGCAGGAGCGTCGGCATTACCACCGGCCCGCACAGATCAGGCAGACGCGCGATGAGTTTCTCGACTTGTTGAATGGCAGTCAGCGGCATTGCTCCCCTATCAATCGCCGTTCGCAACCAGGGCAATAACCGACGCTCAGCGTAGAACGTCGGCCAATCGCTCAGCGGCCTGTTATCCTGATAAAGAGGCCCAAAATATCCATTCGTTTCTAAACCGAATTGCGTCCCTTTTATCCGATGAATGCGTGCCAGTGTTTGCCCGATTTGTCGCCAATGGTGAGGGGTTCTATCCACTGCTTGTACGGCTTCAAGGATCATCATACAGCCGCCCTCTACCGCGATATTGTCAATCGGTGTTGGCGTAAAGACGCCTGAACGTTCAGCAAGCAGCCGCAAACTGGCCTGTTCAATCTCAAACTGCGCTATTCCATTCGCCGCCTCACTCAGTTTCACAAACACAGCATATGAACCATCCGACAGGATCGCGGACGGATGGCTGGCAAACTCATTCATATCCTTGGCATGTTTGACGCGCCATGTCCGACCCAGGTATTTAGAAACGGCCTGTTCCACTGGCATCCGAAATGAATCGTTCAACAATCGAAGCGGCGGGTTTTGTACGTCATTGGCATTTTTTTGCAAAGCCATCTGTTGCCCTCAGTTTATCAAGTATAGCTTTGTTTTGCGTTTTCATATTGTCTGTTTTTCGTCTGCTAACGACTCTAATACACCTGCTTCACCTGCTTTGCAGGTGAAAGTGGCTTACTAACAACCTGAGTGAGTTTTGCTTAGGTGCTATGGGGTTTTGATTTACCCCGCGTTTCGCATATAATCAGCGCGTCCAATGAACAGTCGGGAACAAGCCTCTTGAAGTTGAGCAGATCGATGGGGTGGTTGGCCGCGTGCCTGCTGTTATTGATATTGCTGCCCACTCCAGCCAATGCACAAAGCGCAACCCCAACTCCCAAACCTGTCTCCGATGATGCCGTGAATGCCGTTTCGCGCAACCTGTACTGCCCCGTTTGCCAGAACACACCGCTCGAAATTTGCCCGACGGAAGCCTGTTTTCGCTGGCGAGAGCAGGTACGCGAACTACTGGCACAAGGGTACAGTGAGGAGCAAGTTCGCCAATACTTCATCGATCACTTTGGGATGCGGACGGTTGGCACGCCGACGGATTCAACATCGCGGTTGCTGACGATCTTTTTGCCATTTGGGCTGATCGGCATTATCGGCTGTATCGCGGTAGTCGGCATTTTGCGACGGCGCAAATCACCGATAGATGAGGATGAGATCGTGCAGGATGAGGCACTGACGGATGAGTATCGCGCCCGGCTGGAGTCGGAACTTGAGGATAAAAAATGATCGCTGAACAGCCACAAGCCGAAACTACCGTGCCGCCCCGCCGTCCATTAGTGATCCCCGCAATCGTGCTGATCGTGATGGTGCTGCTGATCGTGGGCTTTGGCGTGGCACTGGCGAATTCGGGGCTAAGTTCGCTGGATAATGGCCCCGCGCCCGATTTCACACTCAGGCCATTCAACGGCGGCACATTCCGGTTAAGTGAGAAACGTGGCAAAGTCGTTCTGATCAACTTCTGGGCAAGTTGGTGCGGGCCGTGTCGCGCCGAAGCACCGATCCTGAACGCGCTTTACACCGACTACAAAAACAAGGGCGTCGAATTTCTCGGCGTCGGCTATCTGGATAATCGCACCGACGCGCAAAAATTCATCCAGGATTTTGGGATGACCTATCCCACCGCACCCGATGATGGGACGCTGGTCAGTGGATCGTATCGTGTGCGCGCCGTGCCGGAAACGTATCTGATCGATAAAACCGGGCTGATCGCCTATCATTTGCCGCTGCCGCTCACGCTGGATAACGTCCAGAATGTGCGCGCCCTGCTCGATAAACTGCTGGCTTTATGAGTACCGCCGGATTATTTTTGCTAATTGCGGTAGCGGTTGGCGTGGCGACGTTCATTCTCTGGCCGTTGATCAGCACGCCCAATAATAGTGCTAAGAACCAGATACCCTTGTCCGCCCCATCTTCATTGGCCGCGTTGCAAGCAGATCGAGCGGCCATTCTGACCACTCTGCGCGACCTGGATTTCGATTTCGAGACGGGCAAATTGATCGAAGAAGATTATCATCGCCAGCGCGAGCAATTACTGATGCGCGGCGCTGAGATTTTGCGCCGGATCGACGCGCTGGAAGCAGATGAGATCGAAACTGCTGTCGCTGCCAAACGCCGAAAACCCACCATAAAACCACAGTGAAATCCTGGATAAAAACAGATAAAATGCGATATTTGCGCTACCTCGTTCTAATCATGCTGCTAGCGATTGTGGCGGGCTGCGGCGGCCTCTCATCCGAACCGGCCATCGTGCGGACGGCAGCACTGCCCACCGTGACGCCTACCTCGCCGCCCGATATAGGCCATCCGCTACAGCGCGTCAGTCTGGCACGCGGCGCGGAGATTTTCAACGGCGCACAAGGCTGCCAGAATTGTCACAGCATCAGTGGGCAGGGCAACGGAGTCGTGGCGTCCAGTTTTACCTGCAAAATCCCCAACGCGACTGATCCATCCGTTGCACGAGAGGCCAGTCTCACAAGCTGGTTTGCGATCACCACCAATGGCAACGGCGGCACGCAAACCTGCCTGATGCCGCCCTGGAAAGGTCGCCTGGACGAGCAGCAGCGGTGGGACGTGACGAGCTACCTGTACAGCTTGCATTACACACCTGCCATTTTGGATACAGGCGCGAAGGTCTGGACAGCCAACTGCACCGCCTGTCATGGTGCCAGCGGCGCGGGTGATGGACCGCAAGCCAAAGACGCAGCGCGCCCCGTCCCGAACTTTTCCGATCCATCCTATCTGATCACGCACAGCGACAGCGATTTGTACAACAGCGTGACGCACGGTATCGGCGCGATCATGCCTGCTTTCGACAAAACGCTGAGCGATGATCAACGTTGGGCAGTGGTGGCTTACGCCCGTTCGCTAAGCTGGGAAGGTGTGGGGCAGAGTGCAGCGGCCACCACACCAACAACGCCCCCGGTAGGCATTCTGGCACCGGAGTCGCCGACACTCACGATCAGCGGCAAAGTCACGAACGGCACACCGGGCGGCAAAGCGCCCTCCGATCTGGCCTTGACGCTGCGTATTCTGGATGTGAGCAGCGGCGCACCGCGCGAACTGAGCAATGCCAAAACAACCCTCAGCGGCGACTCGTATACCTTCAAGGACGTGCCGCGTCAGGTCGGGCAGGTTTACGTCGTGACAACGGAGTATGCGGGTGTTCAGCAGCTTACGACGCCGCTCAAATTGCCCGCCGGGGCAGGAGCAGCATTCGATTTGCCATTGACCGTCTACGAAGTCAGCAACGATCCGAGCCTGATTCGCATAGATGTGCAAAATTTGTTCGTGGATTTTGGCAGTTCCACGACGGCGCTTATTCAACAGGGCTTGAGTTTCCACAATACGGGACAACGCATCTACCTGAGCGATCAGATCGTGAGTGGTAATCGCGTGGCACTGCAAATGCCGCTGCCCAAAAATGCGGTGGGTGTCACCCTGGCACAAACGGCACAGAGTCAGTTCACGCTCAGCACTTCGCCGCCGACGGTGCAGAGCCTTCAACCGATGCTGCCCGGTGAAAGCCGTCCGTTGCAACTGGCCTATACGCTGCCCTTTGAAGGTCAACTGACTGTTTCGCAGCCGTCGCTGTATGATGCCCAACCGCCAACGATCTACGTTGCAGAAGCCAGCGGCTTCATCATCACCGATAAGAGCTACGTCCCTGGTAAACCAGTCAGCCTACAGGATGCCAACGGTCAGAATGTGATCTACCGCGCTTATTCGCTGAACAACACGCTCCCCGCCGGAACGCCGCTCCAATTTACGCTGGCCTCTCAGAATAAGGTTCTGGCTGATGAGTCCGCGCTGCGCCGTAATACATTGGCAGTTGTCTTGACGCTGGCCTTAGTCGTATTCGCGCTGATCGGTGTGGGTGTGTGGCGGATCAGTCATGTGGATCAGCTTGCGCGTACCGACAGCAAAACAAAGGATGCCGAAGCGATCATCGCGCAGCTTGCGGCGCTGGATGATCGGTTTGAAGCGGGCAAGCTCTCACGCTCCGACTATGAGGCGCAGCGCGCCAAACTAAAAGCACAGATCGTGACACATTTGAGTTAGTCTGATGCTCCCTATTGACACGTGTGAGGCGCTATAATCGTTTCCGATTTGCCGCATCTGACCTCTGGGGAGTTATGCCTGAAACTTTCGATAATCCGCTGTCCGTTAAACCGCTGACTCCCGCCGTGCTGCGCGCCAACACGCGCCATCTGTACGCCGAAATCGCATGGATGGGCTTTGCCTTTGCGATGGAATGGTACTACCAACAGGTGTATGCCATTCGTTTGGGGGCGACGGCGCTTCATCTGGCCGTGCTGGTCTCCGGGCGGGCGCTGTTGATGGTGGTTGGCTCCGGGTTGGCGCAACGCTGGCAGCGCCGCTTTCCAGGACCTATTCAGGCGATTGCGACGCCGTTATTGATAGCGCGCCTCTTGCTATATCTGGGGATCGTCTTCGTGCCGTTTTTGCCCGCGTTTCAGGTGGATGCGCTGGTTGGACTCGTCCTGCTGTCAGCTATCCCAACAGGCATTTCGCAGGGTATTTTCCTGGGGATGCTGCCCAGCGCCATCCCCAAAGAGGCGTTGGCGCGTGTTGTGGCGCGGCGGGCGGTGCTGATGAACGTCAGCGTATTACCCTGTATCCTCTTGCTGAGCCAGATGCTGCAATGGTTTCCGCAGCCTGCCAATTATCAGGTTGGCTTTTTCGTGGCGTTCCTGCTCTCGTTCATGTCGTGCTGGCATATCCAGCGGCTCAAAACGGTTGAACTCCCCAAAGTTGAGACGCGCCCCAAACCCGTCAATGTCTGGGCAAATCCGCGCTTTCGGCGCTTTGCAATCATCACCGTCGCCAATCAGTCCGGTGTGTTCATGGCCGCGTCACTGATCGGGCTGCAATTGGTACGCGGCCTGAATGCTTCGGATAGCTGGATTTCGGCCTTCGGCGTGTGCGAAATGATCGCCGGGATATTGGTTACGTTTCGCCTCGACTGGCTGATCGCGCGGGTGGGTACGCGCCGTTTGATCATCGCGGCCTGTGTCGCGGTGCTGTTCCAAACTTTGATTCTGGCGATGACGCCCAGCTTGCCGCCGTTCATCATCGGTTCATTGTTGTTCGGGGCGGGCTGGTTTTCGGTGAATGTGCTGCTCTATAATCGGCTGGTCGAGTTGTTTCCGCCCGAAGAACTGCCACATTACGCGGCGGCCTTTCAACTGCTGGTCAACGCCAGTTTGTTTCTTGGCCCACTAATCGGCACGCTGTTAGTCGAGGCTGGGCTGAGTCTGCCCGCCGCGCTGCTGCTCATCACCGGGGTACGACTGCTGGCCGCGCTGCTGGCCTGGGTGATCAATGTCGAGGCCGAACCTATCGCACAGTTGGTGCAATCCCGCGAAACGGTTTGAGCTGCGCTCAGAAATAAAATGAGCCGGGGAATTTATTCCCCGGCTCATGTGATCCCAGCAACAAATGGCCGCGACAGTGCTTAGTGAGCGACAGCCGCCGTCTGCGTTTCTGGAACCTGCGTCAGTTCGAGTTCGATGTTGATCGAAACCTCTTCACCGACCAGCATACCGCCCGCTTCGAGCGCCACGTTCCAGTTCAGACCCCAATCCTTGCGGTTGATCTTGGTGTGTGCCTCGAACCCGGCGTTGATCGTGTTGAAGGGCGTCTTCTGCACACCCAACAGTTCGACGTGAAGGGTTACTTCCTTCGTCACGCCGCGAATGGTCAGATCGCCAACAACGTTACCTTCTTTGGTGCCATTGAGGGTGATCTTCTTGCTCTTGAAGGTAATGGTTGGGAAGGTGCCAACGTCTAAGAAATCGGGCGACTTCAGGTGGCCGTCACGCTGAGCGTCGCGGGTGTTGATGCTGCTGGCATCGATCTCGACGTTGATTTGAGCATTGCCCAGATTGTTCTGATCAAAATCAATCGTGCCCGTGAACTTCTGGAATTCGCCGCGCACGTTGGTGATCATCAGGTGGCGGGCGCTGAACTGAATGTGTGAATGTGAAAAGTCGATTTGCCAGGTCATTGTGTTTCTCCGCTGTAGGTTGAATAGCAACTTACTATATGTAAGTTACTATAATTCTACAATTTCGAATTGTCAAGACCCATTTTTTCTGATAGGATAAGTTAAGATTAAGAAATGGGAGGCGGCCATGAGTCAAAATGACCAGTTGTGCCCGCGTTTTCACCATGCCGTTGATATTCTTGCCAAACGCTGGTCGCCTCTGATCATCAAAGTGCTGATGAATAAGCCTCTGCGTTTCAATGAGATTGCGGAACGGCTTGAGTCGGTCAGTGACCGGATGCTCTCCGAGCGGCTCAAGGAATTGGAACTGGAAAATATCCTGCGGCGCGAGGTGTATTGCGGCACGCCTGTGCGTGTCGAATATTCGCTGACCGAAAAAGGCAAGGCGCTGGCCCCGGTACTTGATGAGATCGGGCGCTGGAGTGAACAATGGATCGACATTACGCCCGAAGCGATTGAAGAAGCCGAGTCGCTGGCACCTTGAAGTCCAGACCATGACGATTACGATAATTGGCCTGGGACCGGGCGATCCCGAACTGCTGACCCGCCGCGCCTGGAAAACCCTTGAAAATGCGCGCGAAGTGTATCTCCGCACGGCGCGACACCCCGGCGTTGAATATCTGCCAAGCAGTGCAGCCTATCACAACTTTGATGATTGGTATGATCGCGCCGCTGATTTTGGGACGCTCTATGAGCAGATCGCGGCGGAAGTGGTGCGCCTGGGCGCGCGTGCGGAGGGCGTGATCTATGCCGTGCCGGGGCATCCACTGGTTGGCGAAACCACTGTCACGCATATTTTGAAGCTGTCAAAAGCACAATCGCTTGATGTGAAAGTGATTGACGGTCTCAGCTTCATCGAACCGACCTTGACGGCACTCGGTTTGGATGGACTGGACGGCATTCAGTTGCAGGACGCGGTAGATGTTGGGCGGCTGCATCACCCACAGCTTGACCCGGATATTCCGGCGCTGCTGGCACAGGTCTACAGTCAGGCCGTCGCCTCGGATGTGAAACTGACCCTTGCCAATCAGTACCCGGATGAACACCCCGTGATTCTGGTTCATGGCGCGGGCACGCCCGATCAGACATTGGAAAACGTCCTATTGTATGAAATTGATCGCAGCACGCAGATCGGCCACCTGACCAGTTTGTATGTGCCGCCATTGGCACGCGCCGGGAGTTTCGAGCGTTTCCAGGAGACGATTGCTCACCTGCGCGCGCCCGAAGGCTGCCCCTGGGATCAGAAGCAAACGCATCAATCGCTGCGTGAGTATTTGCTTGAGGAAACTTACGAAGTGCTGGCCGCGCTTGATGCGGATGATCCCGACGCGCTGCGTGAGGAGTTGGGTGATCTGCTCTTGCAAATCGTGCTGCATACTCAGATCGCGGTAGATGATGGCGAGTTCCATATGGCCGATGTGATCGAAGGCATCAACAGCAAGATCATCCGCCGCCATCCGCACGTTTGGGGTGATACTTCGGTGAAAAATGATCAAGAAGTGGTCGTCAATTGGGAGACGCTCAAGCGGCAGGAAAAAGCGGCACGCGGCGAAACAGATAAGCCTAAATCCATGCTGGACAGCGTGCCAAAAGCCTTGCCCGCACTGGCACTGGCGCACGTCTACAGTGAACGGGCGGCGCGCGTTGGCTTTGATTGGCCGGATATGCAGTCGGTCTTTGAAAAAGTGATGGAAGAAATTCACGAGGTCTTATCCGCCACCACCGAGGAAGACCGTGCTAAGGAATTTGGCGATGTGCTGTTCAGCGTCGTGAATTGGGCGCGTAAGTACAATGTCGAAGCCGAAACCGTCTTGCGCGAAACCAATGCGCGCTGGGCAAAACGTTTTCAATATGTCGAGTCGCACGCCAATGGCGATATGAAGTCGATGCCGCTCTCACAATTGGATGCGCTCTGGAACGAAGCGAAGGCCAGCGGGTTATAACAAAAAAGCTCACCTGTGCAAGTGAGCTTTTTTGCGTGTCGGGATGCCGAGATTTGAACTCGGGACCTCTTCGTCCCGAACGAAGCACGCTAGCCAAGCTGCGCTACATCCCGAACTGAGGTGCAGTATAACGCACGCCTGTCGATTAGACAAGGGCAGATTTTGACGCAAACACAGACCTTCTCGGATCGGCTGCGCCACACCTTTCGCGGCCTGACACAGTGGGCGGGCAGCACAGGCGCGCGACTCGGCATATCGCCCGATGCCGTGACCATTGCCGGGACGCTGCTGGTCGCTGTAGCCGCCTGGCAAGCCGCACTCGGTCATTTCCTAATCGCGGGAGTCATTCTGATTCTGGGAATGCCGCTCGATGTATTGGATGGTGCAATCGCCCGCGCCACAAACCGCAAGAGTCGTTTTGGGGCGCTGCTTGATTCGACGCTGGATCGTTATGCTGATGGGTTCATGTTGTTGGGTCTGGCAACCTATTTCAGCACGAATGGTCAGCAAGCGGAAATGGTCATCAGCGGTCTGGCCTTGATCGGCGCGTATGCTGTGAGCTACGTTCGCGCCCGTGCCGAAGGCTTGAATATTCCGATTAAAGAAGGCTGGTTCAGCCGCGTCGAACGCACGATTATCCTGATCGCGGCATTACTGAGCGGGTGGGTTGTACCGGGCGTGATCATCCTGGCGATTGGCAACCATGTCACGGCTTTGCAGCGTATTCGGCTGGTCTGGCTGGCAACGCGCGCTGATTAAGCGTGCAGCACGACAATGAACTGCCGTGCTGCACAAAAACGAACTATGACGCGCTATCGCCCTCATCGATCAGCGGCTTACCGGTCACAATGTCGATGTTCAGGGAGCGCCCCATTTCTTCGGCCTGCTTGCCCACCAACTCCGATTTTTCGCGCACGATGGCATCCGCTTCGTCGAACTTGAGTCCCCGCTTGTTCGCCAGCGCCAACGCCGACACATTCTCGGCCAGCATTTCGTAGTTCAAGGC
>JBBSEU010000089.1:0-19600 GCA_038239365.1 Aggregatilineales bacterium | reverse complement strand
TAGCTCTTTGTTGAGCAAATACTTTTTCTCCGAAATTTGCGGATCGCGTCGTTTAACGTAGTCGCCTACAACACGAAGATCACGGTTGTAAAAGGCGCGCATCAAAGGGCGTCGCACCAGACACAACATCGAATGTTTAAGAAAGCCGACCAGAGTCCCACCTTTTGGATCAGCCTCAACGCCCGCCATGATATCCTCAAGGTATTCCCACGATTCGCGCCAGATGAGCGCCTCGAACAGATCATCTTTGCTCGGCCAGTGCAGGTAAACCGCGCCTTTGGAAACGCCCGCTTCGCGCGCAATATCATCGACGGTTGTTTTATCGAAACCGTAATGGACGATCAGTTTTGAGGCCGCATCCAGGATTCGTTTGCTACGTTCGCGCTGCTGTGGCGATGCCCCTTCACCCGTTGTCTTGACCAATCAATGTCCTTTTTGACTATATGACCAAAAATACATTTCCAGTCATATGGTATTCCTGCTTTGATGGAGAGTCAAGGGGCAAGTGTAAAAACCGTGTATAATTGACTTCATGGAAAAACCGTCTTTAGACTATGCGTTTGGTTTCAGTGAAGCGGACTTGAAAGAGAATCGGCGTGGCCGCTTGAGCGATGCACAGGCAGCACGCTTGCGGCGTTCCGTATTACAAATCTCGGCGATTATCGGCGGCGCGGTGCTGATTGTGACAATCCTGGGGACGCTTTCGGCAAACGCTGGTGCTGGTGAACTATCAGCCATCGTATTGATTGTGTTTGTGCCTGTCGCCGTGTTCCTGGCCTGGAATTTTCTCCGTATGGAAGCCGCCATTCGCCCCGGCACAGTGAGCCAGCTAACAGGCGAAATCAAGCTGAACGAGTCGCCCTATACCTATGGCAATTACCGGATCAAAGTAGGCGATCAGCTGTTTGTGCTGGCACGCACGAACTATCAGGCCTTGCGATCCGGCGCGTACACGTTCTACTATTTACCTTCAATTCGCCGGATTGTGTCAGTCGAAGCGTTAGATCGATTGCCGACAGATAAACCAGAGCCACTCGCGCCCGCCATTGAACGTTTTGATGACGATAGTCACGACACGCTGCGTGCCTGATTAAGCTCAGCATGGATCAAGCTATATCAAATAAATCCGATGAAAAGATAGGCCGTTCCGGTTGGCTGATTGTATTAGGCACCGCACTTATTCTGCGGCTGATTGTATTGGCAAGTGGATCGGTATCGTTTCATTCGGATGAGGCGATCATTGGCCTTATGGCGCGGCACATCAACCAGGGTTTGCCGATCCCAACATTTTTCTACGGTCAACCCTATATGGGTAGTCTCGATGCGCTGCTTGCTGCGCTGTCGTTTCGACTGTTTGGCGAAAATGTGTTCAGCATTCGGATTGTTCAATCGATCCTATACCTGTTGATCGTAGTGACAACCGTCTTGTTGGCACGGCAGATCAGCGGGCGACGCTGGATCGCGGTTACGGCGGGGTTGTTGGTGGCCGTGCCGCCTGTTGTGTTGACGCTGTATTCTACGATGACGCTGGGCGGTTATGGCGAAACACTGCTCTTTGGCAATCTGGTTTTGCTGCTAGGCGACTCTGTTACCCGCCTGTGCCCTAATTCGCGCTGGCGTTGGGCGCTGCTCGGCCTGATTGCCGGGTTAGCGTGGTGGACAAACGCCTTAATCGCGGTCTATGCACTGCCGATTGTGATCTTCGGACTGGCACGCTTTTCGATCCGGCGCTGGTCATGCTATGGGTTGGCTGCTGCTGCTTTTTTTGTGGGTGGTGCGCCCTGGTGGTTATATAACTTTTCACATAATTGGGACGCACTACACTGGTTGTTAAACGGCTCACAAAACAATAATGGGTTGGTCTTTACGCCGGGCTATCGCGTACTTGGCTTCGTGTTTGTCGGGCTGCCTGCTGTACTTGGCATCCGTTATCCCTGGCAATCGGCAAGTTGGGCGGGGCTGTTGGCGCTGCCGATTGCCGCATTTTACATTTTAGTGCTGAGTTACGCCCTTATCGCAGCGATCCGACGTGCCGATGCTGAACGCTTCCTGACCGTCTATGTGTTGAGTTTCACGGCGGTGTTCATCGGCTCGGCTTTCGGGGCAGATGTAACGGGCCGTTACTTGCTGCCATTAATCCCGCCCCTGAGCATCCTTGTTGCCATCGGGTTGTACACGCTCTGGCAGGGTCAAAAAGTGATCAGTTATGGGTTACTGGCGGGGCTGCTTATCTTTGCGGGAGCGGGAAATCTGAATGCTGTACTGACTGTACCGCCCGGCCTGACCTCTCAATTCGATCCGGTGAATGACTTCACGAATACCTACGATCAGCAGGTGATCGATTTTCTGGTGAGTCATAATGCCACCGTTGGCTATGGCACCTACTGGGTCACGTTCCGATTGGCGTTTCTCTCACAAGAACGTGTCATTTTGGATGCGTGGCTGCCCAACAAAGCCTCATTGCTCTATACGCCAATGGATCGACGTTACACACCTTATACAAGACAGGTCGAGGCAGCGGAGCATCCCGTTTATGTGACCGCCAACGTACCTTTTCTGGATGTGATCCTGATTCAGCGATTTGAGCAGGTGGGTGTTACCTATCAGCAGCAGGCGATTGGCCCCTACGTGATCTATTATGATCTGTCGCGGAAGATCACACCGGACAATTTAGGGCTGTACACGTTAGGTAATGCAACCAGTGGCAACTGACCTTCAACGCGAAAACATCATCGCTGGTAATGCAATCCGCTTCGAGATGCTAGTCCTGGGCGCACAGATCAAGCCAACGATCTACGATTCGACTATTTACGCACTTGGCAATCAGTATCGCTATGCACAACTCGAATATTTTTGGGGCATTGGCTATAAACTTCGCCTCAAGTGGTACAAAACCCGCCAGTTCCGCACCGATGATCCCGACCAGATGCGCGGCGCGTGGCACAACTGGCGCGGCAATAAATAGGGCTAAGCATGACTTCGTTCAATCGTCTACAGAATAAAATCGCTATTGTGACGGGCGCGGGACAGGGCATCGGCGAAGGGATCGCGCTCAAATTCGCAACTGAAGGTGCATATGTGGTGATCGCAGAGATCAATCCAGATACCGCACAACGCACAGCAGACAAAATTGTGGCGGTGGGCGGCCACGCACTGGCCTATCCGGTAGACGTGGGTGATACTGAGGCCGTACAGAAGATGGTGGCAGATGTGGCCGCAACACTTGGCCGGATCGATATTTTGATCAACAACGCAGGCGTCAATGGGCGCTACGATCTGTTGGAGATTACGCCCGAACAGTGGCGCTGGTTGATGCGAACCAATACCGATGGTTTGTTTTTCACGCTGCAAGCCGTCGCCCGCCAGATGATCGCGCAGCTACCGCCTGAACGCCAAACAGCAGATCGGGCAGATCGCAGCTACGGAAAGATCGTCAACCTGTCGTCAGTCGCCGGGCGGCGCGGACGGCCAAATGCGCCACAGTACGCCGCTTCAAAGGCCGCCGTGATTAACATTACGCAAGGCGCGGCGGCACGACTGGCCCCCTATAACATCAACGTCAATGCAGTATGTCCGGGTTTGGTGCAAACGCCGATGTGGGACGAAATAGATCGCGTCGAAGGCAGACGGCGCAACCTGGCACGCGGCGAATGGTTGCAGCGGCGCACTGATGAAAAAGTGCCACTCAAGCGCCCGGCGACAGTTGAAGATGTGGCAGGCGTGATCACGTTTTTGTGTTCAGCAGAGGCCGATTACATCACCGGGCAGGCATTGAATGTTGATGGCGGCTACGAAATGAACTGAAATTCCCCGTTCGGCACGTTTATTGCTTCCGCTCTATGTTAATCAAAGCCTATTGGAAGGGATCAAGCGATGCCAAAATCGAACGGAAAAACACTTGTCGTACTTGGCAAGGACGGATTGCGCGGCACCATTGCCGTTGATAAATCTACAAAACGTACCAAAACCAAATCTGAACAACGACTGCTCACCTTAGACAGCGGAAAAGAAATCCTCATCCCGTTTGACACGCTGATCGCCCAGGATGACGGCAGTTACTATCTGCCATTATCACTGACCGAAATTGAAGGCACGGATCGACGTGTTGAACGGCGCGAAGAGGTGGTTGTTCCGATTGTCGCAGAACAGTTGGAAATCACTAAAAACGAAGTGATCACGGGGCGTGTGCGGATCAATAAGATCGTTCGTGAACATGAAGAAACTGTTGACGAACCCCTGCTGCGTGAGCAGGTGACTGTAGAGCGCGTGCCGATCAATCGAATGGTTGATGAGCCAATCCCGGTTCGCCACGAAGGCGATACGATGATCATCCCAATCCTTGAGGAAGTGTTGGTTGTGCAGAAGCGATTGATGCTCAAGGAAGAACTGCACATTACTACACGCCGAACAACAGCCAATGACCCGCAAACGATAATGCTCCGCACTGAAGAGGTTGAGATCGAACGACTCGCGCCAGATAGTACCACCTGAATTGAATACAGATGACCTGATGGTACGAATTTTGCCAATAAGTCTGCAAGTCTGCGACGTTCTGCCTTTGGATGTGGAGCGATTGGGGACGCAGTATCAGGAATTTAACACGAGGAACAAATCATGGATCAGACGGTAGTTGGTTTATTCGATAGTTTCAGTGAAGCTCAGAGTGTCGTAAAGGAACTCGTCGACGCGGGTTTCAAACGCGATCAGATCAGTTTGATCGCCAACGACGCCAAGGGCGAATATGCGAAATATGCTGCCGATGGTGGCAAGGTTGCTGATGCAGCGGGCGCAGGTGCAGTGGGTGGTACGGTTGTTGGTGGTCTGGCCGGTCTGCTGACGGGCTTGGGCGCGCTGGCAATTCCAGGTATTGGGCCAGTGCTGGCCGCTGGGCCGCTGCTCGGTTTTGCGGCGGCGGGTGCGGGTATTGGTGCGGCGACGGGCGGCTTGCTCAATGGGTTGGTTGCAGCGGGTATTCCGAAAGACGAAGCGGGCTACTACGCCGAAGGTGTCCGTCGTGGTGGTACACTGGTGACAGTACACACCGATGACAGGATGGCTCAACAGGCCTCCGATATTATGACGCGCTCTGGAGCCGTCGATATTGATGAGCGCGGTGCAAGCTGGAAGACCGGCGGCTGGAAGGGCTGGTCGGAAACTGACAAGCCCTACACCACCGATGAAATGGATCGCTTCCGCAGCACGACCACAACGAAGCAACCCACGACCAATCGTAATGTTGGTCAGGGCGAAACAGTTTTGCCCGTCGTTGAGGAACAGTTGAAGGTTGGTAAGCGTGCCGTCGAAGGTGGTGGCGTGCGGGTGTATACACGCGTCACAGAAAAGCCTGTCGAAGAGCAGGTGACGCTGCACCAGGAGCGCGTGACCGTTGATCGCCGTCCGGTTGATCGCACCATTACCGATGCGGATGTGAATGCCTTCAAGGAACAGTCGATTGAAATGACCGAACGCTCCGAGGAAGCCGTTGTTTCCAAGACAGCGCGCGTCATCGAAGAAGTTGTTATCGGCAAAGAAGTCAGTGACCGCACGGAGACGGTACGGGACAGTGTTCGCCGCACTGATGTAGAAGTCGAGAATTTGAGCGGCACAGGTCGAACCACTGAAACCACCATGACGAATACGGCTGGTTTCGACACCTACGTGAACGATTTCCGTACACACTACGACAAGAACTTCAATAAGAGCGGCTACACCTACGATCAGTATGCACCAGTGTATCGCTACGGGTATGATCTGGGCAGCGACAAGCGTTATACCAGCGGCGATTGGAACAGCATCGAGCAGCAGGCACGTACTCGCTGGGAAGAACGCAACCCGAACACCTGGGAACAGTTCAAAGACGCGATCCGCTATGCCTGGGATCGGGCGCGTAATGCGGTGAGCGGCAGCAACCGCTAATAAGTAAGTCTCGGCATTAATTTGCCGGACAGCGGTATAAAAGTGTCAACAAAAATGACCGGGAAATCCCGGTCATTTTTGTTTGGGATGCCGGGAAAATACCTCTCAGGACAGTCCAAATTCGCGGTAAAATAGAGGCTGACACAAGCAACAATATCCCTCCCTGATTGTATTGCTAGAGGCATTCAGTGGCTAAACCAAATACCTATTATGTTTGCTCGAATTGCGGCAAACGATCTACAGCCTATATGGGGCGCTGTCCACAGTGCCACGAATTTGGCACGATGGAGCAGGTTACGGAACAGCGCGAAACGGGCGCAGCGGCGCGTAATGTTGCACCAAGCGGCACACGCACGACTCCGCAGCGTCTTCGGGAAGTCGAAACCGGACCTGAATCGCGCATGGCTGTACCCGTAGAAGAATTTTCAAGAGTCATGGGTGGCGGGATCGTGCCGGGTAGTATCACGCTTATTGCTGGCGATCCTGGGATCGGCAAATGTCTGGTGGGATCAACTCGTGTGCTTAATCCCTTGACGGGTGCTTATCTGCCGATAACCCATTGGGCACAGGAGAAAATGCCCGTTCTATCAATAGATGATCAGACGTTTCAACTGAAACCAGGACAAGCGACTCATTTTTTCGAGCGTGGTTTACAGGATGTGGTAGAAGTCAGAACTCAGCTAGGCCGCACTTTACGCTGTACGCCGACGCATCCGGTGTTGACGCCCGATGGTTGGAAGCCTGTTAGGGAATTAGCTGCTGGCAGCTATATCGCCGCGCCCCGTTCGCTATCCTATTTCGGTCAGGACGTTATGCCCGACGCCGAAGTAAAGTTGATCGGCTACATTCTTTCCGATGGTTCAGCACAGTCAAGTATTTGTGTGACCAGTGCTATTCCCGAAGTTGCATCCGATTTAGCGACAATCGCAACGGCTTTTGGGATGCAATTGCATTGTTACGATAAAAAAGGGACCCTGGCAAAACAGTTTCGTTTCGTGAATGATGTTCAGCAACGAGCGCAACACCGCAGCGACTTTGCCACTGCGCTCAATCAAGCTAAACGTCAGGCCGGAATCAGTTGGGCAGAATGGTCGCGCCGAGCAAATGTCGATTATGCGCTGCTTCGCGTATGGCACAAGGGGGAGACCGTCCCTGATGCTGACGCCTTCGAGCGGTTGGTTGCTGCTGTCGGAATCTCGCCCGATGAATTAGCGTCAACAGCGCGCAGTGCCGCAGAACTAACAACACCTATTGCGCGTTTCCTGGAAAAAATGGGACTGCGTTATAGCAAAGCAGCAAATAAAACCGTCCCTGAATGTATTTTCCGCCTTCCGCGTGAACAGATGGCACTCTTTTTGAAGACGCTGTTCACCTGTGATGGCTCTGTTTATGTGAGCAACGCGGAGAATGCTGGTATTTCATACAGCACCATTAGCCGACGCTTGGCTGAAGATGTGCAACATCTGCTATTGCGCTTTGGCTTTGTGGTAACGCTTCGTCACAAACCCATGCAAGTAAACGGCACACCGTACAGTGCGTATGAACTTGTCTTATTAGGCACGTCACAGGTTCAACGGTTTTTGGCTGAGATTGGGATTATGGGACGCGAGTCTGCCTGTGAGCAAATCCGGGCAATGAACGCGGCGACGGCATCTTCGACTCGGCGCGACTTAATTCCTTTAACACCCTATTTTTGGGATCATTTGCACAAATTGAAAGGCGAAATGTCTTTCAAAACGCTCTCCTCAAAAAGCGACGTGCGAATCTTTGATCGGCGGCATGAACGCCCATTGTGTCGCAGCACCATTCAAAAGTTAGCAACCTATTTCGCCGATCCGTATTTAGCTACACTTGGGGATAGCGATGTTTATTGGGATCAAATTCAAAGTATCACGCCTGCGGGCTGCGAGGCGGTCTACGATATAAGTGTCGCTGAACACCCTAATTTTGTTGCCAACGATCTGATCGTACATAACTCTACGCTGCTTTTGCAGCTTGCCGCGATCATCGCCGATACGGTTGGTAAGGTGTTATACGTCTCTGGTGAGGAGAGTACCCGCCAGATCAAAATGCGTGCGGAGCGATTGAGCATTCAATCCGACGAACTGTTTCTGGTGACAGAAACGAGCCTGGAAGCCATTCTGGAACATGCCCAGGCAGTCAATCCCAAAATCTTGATCGTTGACTCGATCCAGACCACATTCAGCGATGATAAGCCGTCCTCAGCGGGAACCGTCACACAGGTACGCGAATGTGCGGCGCGGCTGCAAATGCTGGCGAAAAGTACCGGAATTGGTGTGTTTCTGGTGGGGCATGTCACCAAAGAAGGCACGATTGCCGGACCGCGCGTGCTGGAACATATTGTTGATACCGTGTTGTATCTTGAAGGCGATTCGTTCCATGCCTATCGTTTGCTGCGAAGTGTCAAGAACCGTTTCGGCGCGACCAACGAAGTCGGCGTATTCGAGATGCGGGGCAGCGGGCTTGCCGAAGTCACGAATCCGTCCGAGGTGTTTTTAGCAGAGCGCGTGGTCAATGCGTCTGGTTCATCGATCCTGGTAACAATGGAAGGGACGCGCCCGCTCCTGGTTGAAGTTCAGGCACTCGCCAGCGCAACGTCATACCCCAACCCGCGCCGTACCGCCAACGGTGTCGATTTCAACCGCTTACAACTATTGACGGCGGTTCTCACACGGCGCGTTGGGCTGCGCCTTTCTGAGCAGGATGTGTTTGTGAATGTGATCGGCGGCATGACGGTTGATGAACCTGCGGCTGACCTGGCAATTGCCGTTTCGATTGCCTCAAGCGTGTGGGATGTTCCGGTTCCGGCTGATCTGGCGATTGTCGGCGAAGTGGGTTTATCAGGTGAACTGCGCGCCGTGAGTCAGCTTCCGTCACGGTTGAAAGAAGCGGCCAAACTCGGCTTCAAGCGCGTGATTGTGCCCAAAACCACCCGTCCTGGCGATCCGCTGCCAGGGGGTATTCAGGTGATCGCTGTCCGAAGTCTGATGGATGCGCTCAATATCGCCATGCCAAAGGAACGCGAAAAGAAGTAAATGCCCCTGTTTGTGGGGTTGGCGCGTCAGTACAAATCGCGCTATGATGCTTCTGCTTGATGTGATTATGGCTACTCAGGAGTCGTTATGCGGCGGCAGTCGCTAGTAGGGTTCATTGTGCTGAACGTCATCGTCACTTTCGTCGTGACGCTGGGCATTATTTATGGCTATACGCGGCTTGTGCCGCCGCCCACGCCGCGTCAGTCACCGCCGCTGTTTGTTCAGATCACCAGCACGCCTGATCCGAAGCTGACGCCTATTGTCTATATCGTCGTGACGGCTACACTGCCCGGCCAACCGACACTGTTACCGCTCAACCTGACCAGCAACCCAACGACGGCAGCACTGGCCGCAATTGGCACTGTGCCAACCCTTGATCCATCGCTGCTGCCGCCTGTGTTGCCAACGCAATCCGGCGCGGCAACTGCAGGTGCTACCAACCCGCCCACCGCCCAATCGACAGATGCCAACGGCTGTCAGACGTACAGCGTCAAGGCGGGCGATACGCCGGGCGGCATTGCCACCACGTTTGGGGTTACGCTGGCTGAACTGTACAAAGCCAACAAACTCAAAGTCGATCCGGTGCTGCAAATTGGTCAGGTATTGGTTATCCCATTGAATGGCTGCGGCCTCTCAACCGATACGCCAACACCAACTGCCACTACAGCCATGACCGCAACACCGCTGCCCACCACCACCCTTGCGCCGACGGCTGCCAAAACCAGTGTTCAGATTACACAAGTCTTCAAACCCGGAGACATTACCGAAGAAGGCGTTGAGCTACTCAATGTCAGCGGCGGCATAATCCCCATGAAAGACTGGACACTGAAGAACAGCAAAGGCGATACGTTTACCTTCCCGAATTACAGTTTGTTTCAGAATGGCCTTGTCCTGATCAATACACGCGCGGGGACGAACACCGCCCGCGCCCTGTTCTGGGGTAGATCACTGCCGCTGTGGGGCACGCCCGGCGAAACAATAACACTCACCGATAACAAAGGCCGTGTTCAGGCCAACTTCACCATTGGCGGCGATAATCCAGTTGCAACGCCCGGTTCCTGAATGATGGGTAGAGAGTGCTAACGATGACCACTTTTTCACGTTATCCCAGCCGATTCCGATTGATCGTGCTGCTCGTTCTCAGTGCCTTGATCGTTTCATGGCAGGTTGCGCCAATCCATGCTGCAACGCCCGGCGATCTGGAAACGATACTCGCCAGTGTGCCAAATGTGTCCGCTTCACGCACGGTGCTATGGTATGGTTCACAGGGCGCGCTTCAAAAAGCGTTGGGCGTCACTGTCAGCAGTACGGATGACATTGCCAAGTTGGCTATGGCACAACGCAGCACCTATCTCAAATTGTTTGGCACGCAGCTTTACTACTCACCGTTCCTCGGACTTGAAAACAGCCCCGACTGGCAAAAGACGTTCGGCTTCGACTCGTTCGATGTGAGCCGCGAATTGACGATTGGCGCACAGCCTAACTGGGTTGCTCTGATGGACGGGACGTTTGATACAGGCGCGATCAGCAAGGCGCTAGCGGGTATCGGTTTCGCAGCGGGGGATGCCGGGCGCTTTACACTCGGTGCAGATAACGCCGTCAGTACCGATAGTCCCGCTGCTGCGCTGGCTCAGGCGCGCTATAACCGAATGATTATCACGCCACAGCGCATCATCGCCGCGCCGTCCTCGGCATTACTCGAAAATGTTGTCGCGGCCAGCACTGGCAAAGTTGCGGCCTTGACCGCCGATCCCTCCTATCTAGCCGTCGTTCGCGCACTCGAAAGCGATGCACCGCTGCTCAGTGCCGTCGTCCTGGATGGCAGCTATGTGCAAAATACGCTGCTGGCAGGCGTAAAAGGATCACTGCCACATTACGCCGTTGCGGGGATGGGCTATCAGCGCGATGCCCAGAATAATCAGCGATGGGTAGTGGTGTTGATCTATGCCGCCAAAGCTGATGCCGACGCTGCCGCACAGCTTTTGCCCGGCCTGATCAGCAAGTACACCAGCATTACACCTAGCGGACGTGCCTTGTTTGCAAATTGGAAGATCACGGCAAAGCCCGTTACGGCCTCGGCAGATGGCAAGGCGTTCACTGTCGCGTTAACGCTTGCGCTTCCGACAACCACGGACGTTGGTCTGGTGACATTGGTACAGGCGCGTGATATTGGCTTTCTGGCGATGCGTTAAAGAATCGAGGAACGATGGCTTTGAAATCGGTTGCGTTTGATCGGGCGGCGGGTTATTACGACCAGACACGCGGCTTTCCGGCGGGTGAAGAACGCCCGGCAGCGGCATTATTCGCTAAAGCGGGAAGTCTATCGAAAACGAGTCGCATCCTTGAAGTGGGGATCGGCACCGGGCGGATCGCGCTGCCTGTCTCGGAGTTCGTCGGTCAGATCGTCGGCGTCGATATTGCGCGCCCGATGATCAAACGTCTGCTCGAAAAACGCACGACGGAGCAAATCTATCCCATAGAAGCGGACGGCACACAACTACCCTTTGCTGATGGATCATTCGATGCGGTGATGGCTGTTCACATCTTTCACCTGATTCCGAATCCACGCGGCGTTCTGGCTGAAATGGCGCGTGTATTGAAGCCCGGTGCGTCGCTCATTCACGGTTGGGACGAAGGCGAAACCCGATCCGTCCCACGTGACGTATGGGGCGCTGACCCCGTTGACCAGAACGAAAAATTAACAGCGATGCCCTGGACAGATCGCAAAACCTTTCCGATTGAGGCGGGTTGGCGGTATATGGGCGATGAACTTAAACATGCTTATCACTATCTGAAAGCGCCGCAGGGTACGCTCGATGAAGTGCAAAACCGGGTGTGGTCACACACCTGGCGTATGAGCGATGATCAAATTGCCGAAGCAGTCAATAAGATCAAAACCTACCTTGCTGAACACTTTGAGGATCCAACAAAACCTGTTGAGCATCAGGCGGCCTTTCATGTTCAGGCGTATGTGCCCGGTTAACCTGCCCAGCCCAGGCTGATTCGCCCGCGTTCCTTCTCAACGTTCAGGATTTCGACTTCGATTACCTCACTGACGTTGAGCAGCGTGCCGCGTGGAATCTGCCCACGATGCAGCAAGCCATCCTGCTTCACGCCGATGTCTACAAACGCGCCGAAGTCCACAATATTGCGAACCGTCCCGCTCAGGCGCATCCCGGTTTGCAGATCGTCCATTGACAGCACATCGCTACGCAGGATCGGCGCGGGCAGGGATTCGCGCGGATCGCGCCCCGGACGGATCAACTGCTCGAAAATATCCGTCAAAGTCGGGACGCCTGTACCCAGTTCGGCGGCCAGCGTTTCCAGCGGGTGATTTGCCCGCAGTACCGCCAATGCCGTTTCGCGCATGGTGAGCGGCGCATCGGCCTTAAGTTTCGCCTGTTTTAGCACGGCTTCGGCGGCTTTGTAGCTTTCGGGGTGAATGGCGCTGGCATCCAATGGGTTATCGCCGTCACGCACACGCAAAAATCCAGCGGCTTGCTCAAAGGCTTTTGGTCCCAAACCAGAGACTTTACGCAGCGATTTGCGATCCGTAAATGCGCCGTTCTGGTCACGATAAGCGACGATGTTACCCGCCAATTTTGAACCGATCCCGGCGACATGTGTCAAGAGCGCCACTGATGCAGTATTCAGATCGACGCCCACACGATTGACGACGATCTCCACCACACCATCCAGTGCCGCCGAAAGCTGCTTCTGATCAACGTCGTGCTGATACATGCCCACGCCAATCGACTTCGGATCGATCTTGACCAGTTCGGCCAATGGGTCTTGCACGCGCCGTGCAATCGAGACCGCGCCGCGCAAGGTCACATCCAGATCGGGCAGTTCATCGCGCGCTAAGGGGCTGGCACTATAGACGCTGGCACCCGCTTCATTGACGATCAGATAATGAAGGGCATCATTGCGGCGGGTCAATTCGGCGGCAAGTTGTTCCGTTTCGCGTGAGGCCGTGCCGTTACCAATGGCAATCAACGTGACCTGATGGCGCGCGATCAACGTTTCGAGAGTACGCAAGGCCGCGTCGTGCTGACGCTGCGGCTCGTGCGGATAGATGGTAGCCGTCTCCAAGACTTTGCCCGTCGCGTCAATGACCGCCACTTTGCACCCGGTACGAAAGCCCGGGTCAAGCCCTAACACAACACGTCCAGCCAACGGCGGCTGATTCAGCAAACCGCGTAAATTCGTGCCAAAGACAGTGATCGCGTGCGCCTCGGCCTGTTCGGTCAGTGCGCGGTGAACGTCGCGCTCGATGGCCGGGAGCAGTAACCGCTGCGCCGCGTCGTCTATCGCCAATTGTAGTTGCTCGGCCAATGGCGAACGCGAATCGGGGCGAAACACGTCCTGGATCGGTTGCTGCCAATCGCGTGCGGCTACATCGAGTGAGACGCGCAAGATTTTTTCGGCTTGCCCACGATTGATCGCCAACACCTGATAGGGCTTGAGCCGATCTACCCGAATTTCAAAATCGTAGTAGGTCTCATAAGTTTTCTTGGGATCGTCGGCGTCCGGGATTTTGCCACCGCGCAGCAGACCGTAGCGCATCGCCCGTTCGCGCACCTGACCGCGCACCCCGGCATGGTCGCTGATCGTTTCGGCCACGATGTCACGCGCCCCGGCCAACGCTTCATCAACGCTGGGCACTTGATCGTTCTGGAACGGCGCGGCCAAAGCATCGGCGGATTGCGGCGCACGTACCTGTCGCAGAATCAGATCAGCCAGACCTTGCAAGCCTTTTTCGCGGGCGATGCTGGCACGAGTTCGGCGTTTGGGCTTGTAGGGCAGATACAGGTCTTCAAGTGCGGTTAATGTCTCCGTCGCGTCGATCTGCTGCTGTAATTCAGGCGTCAGCTTGCCCTGCTCTTCGATAGCAGTCAGGATGCTATGGCGGCGTTCATCCAGCGCGCGCAACTGATTGAGCAGTTCGCTCAGATCAGCGATCTGGACTTCATCAAGGCTGCCTGTGACTTCTTTGCGGTAACGGGCGATGAATGGCAACGTATTGCCTGCGTCGAGCAGTTCAATCGTGGCCGCGACAGATGCCGGACGCAAATTCAGTTGGGCGGCGATCTTCTGATCATAACGGGGCGCGGCGTTCATTATTTATTTTCGCCCTTGCGCGGGTTGCCTCGGAAGCTGAATCTTATCGGCGTGCCCAGAAAGCCGTACTGTTCGCGGAGTTGATTTTCCAGGTAACGTTCATAGCTAAAATGAACCAGTTCGACGGCGTTCACGTGAAACAGGAACGTCGGTGGATCGACGCGCACCTGAGTGGCATACTTGATCTTGAGTTGGCGGCCAGTGCTGCCTGCCGGGGCGTGTTTCATCATCGCATCGCGGATCAATTGGTTGAGCGCGCTGGTGGGCACGCGCACAAGTCGTTCTTCCTGCACGCGCACGGCGGTTTCCAGCACGGTATGGATGCGCTGGCCTGTCTTGGCGCTCACAAACAGGATCGGCGCGTAGTCGATGAAATTGAAGCGATCCCGAACCGTCTTAGTGAAGTCGTTGAGCGTGCTGTTATCTTTTTCGACGGCATCCCATTTGTTGACAACGATCACGACACTGCGATAGGCATCTTTGATCATCCCGGCGATGTGCGTATCCTGTGCCGTGACGCCTTCTATGGCGTCGATTAGCAGCAGCGCCACGTCGGATCGTTCCAGCGCCTTGAAGGCGCGAATCGTGCTGAACTGTTCAATGCCCGGCACAATCGAGCCGCGCCTGCGAATGCCCGCCGTATCCACCAATGTAATCGGCAGGCCGCCATAGGTCAGATGGGTGTCAATCGCGTCGCGTGTTGTGCCTGCAATCGGGCTGACGATGGCGCGTTCTTCACCCAACAAGCGGTTGAGCAGGCTTGATTTGCCGACGTTTGGACGGCCAACGATGGCGATCCGCAAACTATCGTCTTCATATTCGAGATCATCCAGCGGCGCGTTTTTGAGGGCGATAACAACCGCATCCAGCAGATCGCCGGTGCCCGTACCGTGCAAGGCGCTGATGGCGAATACGTCTTCACCCAGGCCAAGCCCGTAAAACTCAATCGCGTCAAACGAACGTTTTTCGTTATCGGCCTTGTTCGCCGCCACGATTACGGCTTTGCTTGTCTTGCGAAGGATTTCCGCGACTTCTTCATCGGCGGCAGTGATCCCGGCAATCGCATCAACAACCATGACCACCACATCCGCTTCTTCGATGGCGGCCAACGCCTGCGCGCGAATCTGTGGCACAAAATCGACACTGCCTTCGGAGAGCGGCGACGTGTTCCGGCTGCCTTTGGGCTGGTAAACTTCGATGCCGCCTGTATCGGCTACTGTGAACGCAAAACCATTCCAATCCGATTCGCCAAAGATGCGGTCACGAGTCGTGCCTGGAATTTCCGATGTGACCGCGCGCCGTTCGCCGATCAGACGGTTAAAAAGCGTTGATTTACCAGTATTAGGTCGCCCGACGAGCGCGACAATGGGTTTCTGAGACATAAGTTGCAATCGTTTCCGCTACAGCACATTCCGAACACCTTATTATATCATAGGTGCTATACTTAGTACCGGAAAATTTGCAGCAACCGAGGACAGGACACAGCCCCGCGATGAGCAGTGAAGCCGATTTAAGCCTTGCCAAAATCACCTGGGAAGACCCGACTACCAGCGAACGACGTGAATTCATCCTGGTTGAAGGCGCGACGGCCAGTATCGGGCGCTCGCCAGAAAACGACATTTGCATTCCCGAACGGCATGTCAGCCGCCAGCATTCGGTCATCTCGTTTCGGGATGGCGTGTTCGTGATCAACGATCTGGGCAGCGCCAATGGTACGTTCGTCAATGATCGACGTCTGACCGAGCCGTTTCCATTGGCAGCGGGCGATGTGATCCGACTGTATGTGCCGATCCTGAACTTCGCGGCGACGGCCACGCCCGAAGAACAGGAGACGGCGCGCACGACAGGACATTTGATCGTCCCTTCACTGGAGAATCAACCACCCCGGCTGCGGATCACGGCGGGGCCAAATGAAGGGACGGAGTTCGTCCTGATCAAAGACATCATGACCATTGGCCGGGCAACTACCGACGCCACCTGGGATATTGCGCTGCAAGACCGGGCGGTTTCGCGTCCACATTGCCGCTTTCAGAAAAGCCCCGAAGGTTGGACGGTGATGGATATGGGCAGCGCCAACGGCACGCTGTACAACAACGAAACACTGACCGGTGTCCCGCGCCGGGTGAAAGATGGCGATGTGCTGATCGTCGGCGAAACAACGATGCTTTTCCGGCAAGCCTGATGCCCACTTCGGAGGTGCTGATCGGCCTGTTGTTCGGGTTACTGCTCAGCAGCGCGATTGGCTGGTTGGCTTATCGGCGCGGATCGCTCACGCGCAGCGGCGTGTTCGGCGCGATCCTGACCGGTACCATGACGTTTGGCTTCGGTGGACTGTTGTGGGGCGTGGCACTGATCGTGTTTTTTGTGTCGTCCAGTGCGCTTGGGCATATCGGCGAAGCGCGCAAAGCGACACTCAAAGCTACCTACGAAAAGGGCGATCAACGCGATCTGGGTCAGGCGCTTGCGAACGGCGGACTGGCGGCACTGATCGCGCTGCTGTATGCGTTCAGCCATGCCGAAATCTTGTGGGCGGCCTACATCGGGACACTGGCGACGGTCAACGCCGACACCTGGGCAACTGAACTCGGCGCGCTGGCAAATGCCGCACCGCGACTGATCACTACCGGGCGATCTGTACCACGCGGCACATCGGGCGGCGTGACATTAGTTGGATTTGCCGTATCGCTTGGCGGCGGACTGTTGATCGGCGCGGTGGGTGCGCTGAACGGTCAGCCGATTTTACTGTTGATCGGCGCACTGAGTGGTTTAGCAGGCAGCGTTTTTGATAGTCTGCTGGGGGCGACGGTGCAGGCCATGTATCAGTGTGGGGATCGCGTGGTTGAAAAGCCAATTTGCCCGGATGGAACGGCGGCTCTGCCTCTTGCCGGGCGACTCCCCTGGCTGCGAAACGATGGGGTCAACTTTGCCGCATCGGTGGTCGGGGCACTGGTGGGCGCGGCATTGTATCGGCTAACCACTTAGCCTGACCGCTGCAAATGCAATAAATAGCGCAGCATCAGCACCCCGCCGATGTACAGCAATAACGCCGGAATGGCAAGCTGTGGCACGTTCAGTCCAAACAGCGCGAAGCCGATGCCCAGCACAAACAATACATGGGGTGGCATGGCTGCCCACGCAAAATGTGGATCGTTCCGATTCGGAAACCACAGGATCACGAAGGCCAGCGCCAACGCCAGCAAAAAACTTGACCCGAACAACAGCCCACTGGCAGTACGATCCTGTGATACCAGCCCGATCAACGGGCCAAGCAAGATCACCTGTGCCGTAATGAACAAAATGGCCGCGATGAACAATGCGCGCCAATCCTTGCCATGACTGACCACATAGGCCAGCGCGAAGGGAAAGCCGATCAAACCGCAGATGATCGCGCTCAGGCCAGTCCCGCCGCCGAATAAAATCCAGACACTCATGATCAGGCTTAAAGCCAGGAACACATAGGCGGCCATGAGCATCCAGCCGTGATTTTGATTTTCCAGGTAGCCAATGCCCAGTGCGCCCGACGCGATTAGCCCAACCAGCACCCATACCAAGTTTTCAATGCCATGCAGAAACCCCAAACTGAGGCCAAGCGTGATGATGCCCAATAGCAAAATCACGCCGCCGATGATCAAACCAGAGCGGGCGTTGCGGGCGGCGGGCGAACGATTTGGCGTGTTCATGTACGCACCCTCCGGGCGATCTGGCCGATGAGATGACCGTTGACGACACTGAACGCGGTGAGGATCAGGAATGGCCCGATCAACGTGATAATCGACAGTGGCACGATGATTATAATGACGATCAGCAGCGCCATTTGCACCAGGAAGCCGGGCATGTACAGGCCAAAATGGGTGAATAGATCGCGCAGCCGTCCGATCACATCGAAGTAGCTGCTGTACTGATCGGTACGCACATAGCGAACGCCGCCCGCACTGAGCAGCAGCGCCGCGAATGAGCCATAAATGGCGATGATAAAAAAGGTGAGGCAGCGCACACTGAGCAGCAACGCCCCGCCATCGCGCCCTCCAGCCAGCCCGAACACAACCGTACAGCAAGTGACAACGAGCAGGGGTGAGAAATAGGCCACGCCCGCCACAATCGTCATCAGGCCGCGTATCAGAATATCACCCCAATCATTCCAGGCCGGGAGCGGAGTCGTCCGGCTGAACAGGACATTGCGCGCGACAGTCTGCTGATAGCCTACCCAGGCAATCAGGTTCAGGCCAGGAATCAACCCGATCAAAAACAGCACGCCCAGTTTTCGCAGCCAGCGTTTATCCTCAAAAGCATAGGTGAAGGCACGCGCCAGATCAAGGTGCATTAGTGGGTGTGCTTAGTTTTGCGATGTACGCATTCAAGACTTTAACATCAATCGTGCCCATTAACTCGGCCTTGATCACGCCTGACGCATCGATCACATAAGTACGTGGCAGATTCACCACCTGATAGGCATCCCGGACAGTGCCATCCTTATCCAATACCGTCGGGATACTCAGCTTCAGGTCTTTATAATACTGCTGAATCGTGTTCACATCTTCCAACTGATTGACGGCTAAAATCGTTGCTTTCGTCTGCGTTTTGTCATCAAGGAACGCCTGAAATTCGGGCATTTCCAACTGGCAGGGTTTGCACCAGGTCGCCCAGAAGTTCAGGAAAACGATTTTGCCACGTAAACTGCTCAGTGTCACGGGTTGGCCGTCAAGCATGTTGAGCGTGAAATCGGGCGCAACTTTGCCAACCAGCAAATCGAGCGTAAAGACCGCTGGCGGGGGTTGCAGCGCCCCGGACGTGCCGCCGCTTCCACCAATGGTCACGGCCAAAAATAGCCCGATCAAGGGGAAGATCAGGAAAACCAGCAGCACTGGATTTAAGCGGTTGCCGGGTGCTTTGACAGGCGGTTGTTCGATCTGTTCAATCTGATTCATCGTCGGTAAAACCTATTAGGGTAGCCATTGCGGAAAGAAGCCATTCGTCGCTATCTGTTTGAGCGTCTTCGTTGCCGCATCATAAACCCAGATGCCCGTTTCGGCTTTCGGACCGGGGTAGGCCGGATAGCGTTGGAACAGCAATCGCCCGCCGTCGGGACTCCACGAGAGCGCGCCGTGTGTGTATTCCGGGTCAACTACCAGCGGCTGCGACTCGCCCGTCGCGGCGTTCACCTGGTAGATTTGTGGCTTCTCCGTTGCCCGCGAATCGAAGTATTGGCGCATCACGGCCAGATGTACCCCGTCTGGATTCCAGACCGCGACATGATCATCGACCAACGCGCCATCGGGTGGATCAATCGGATGAATCGTGTGCTGGTCGCCGCCAAAGTCGGCCAGTTCCAGTCGCCAGAGCGCGCCACTGGGAGTCGTGGCAAGCTGGCGATAGACAAGCTGCGAACCATTCCCCGGCGCGAACTGTCCGGCGTCATCATCCAACGTTTCGATGAAGGTGCGATTGCCTGTCGCCACCTCGTACAGAAAGATACCGCCATGGTTAAGATCGGCCAGCGTGATCAGTTT
>JBBSEU010000088.1:0-19736 GCA_038239365.1 Aggregatilineales bacterium | reverse complement strand
GACCGGGTGGGGCAAACCCGACAAGTGGATCATCGGGCCGTTGATAGCAGGTGGAGCGCCGCTGCTCTCCTGGGATTATTTTTTACCCGTGATCACCTACGCTTTGGGGCCGTTGGCGCTGGTCGCACGCTATACCCGATCCAGCATGGTTGAGTCTCTCAGCGCCGATTACATTCGAACCGCGCGTTCCAAAGGGCTGCGCGAACGAGCGATCCTGATGCGCCATGTGCTGCGAAATGCCCTGATCCCAATGGCGACAATTCTTCTACCACAGATTCCAAACTTACTGACCGGCTCCGTATTTATCGAGGTGGTTTACGGCATCCCCGGTCTGGGTAAATTTTTTGTGACGAGTACCGCCAATCGAGATTATCCGATGATTATGGGGCTGGTGCTGCTGGTCGCCGTCTTTTGGGGAACGACTTATTTATTCACCGATATTTTGTATACGCTGATCGATCCGCGCGTGCGGATTACTGGCAAGAGTGCGTCATAGATGACCATCCTGGAAAACGCAAGCCACTCACAGCCGATCTCATTAAGTGAGCCGTTCGACAAAGTTGCACAGCGTACCCTGCTTGGCGATTCGATGCGTCGCTTTTCGCGCAACCGATTGGCGATGGTTGGCCTTGTGATCGTTGCGATATTGCTGTTTCTGGCGGTATTTGCCGACGTGATCGCGCCGTATGCCTACGATGCCGCCGATTTTACGAAGCCTGCCAACCAACTGCCCTTTGTCGATGTGGCACACCCACTGGGTACGGATGGCGTTGGACGCGACTACATGACGCGGTTAATTTACGGTGCGCGTACCTCGATGTTCGTTGGCTTGAGTGTGCCATTAATCGCCTTCACGGTGGGCGTAAGTCTGGGGGCGCTATCTGGCTTTCGAGGCGGGGCGGCGGATTTTTTCATACAACGGGTTGTTGAGGTCGTGACGGCCATCCCGCCGCTGTTATTCGCATTGTTCATGTTGAGCCTGACCACTGCCAGTATCGGCAATGTGATTCTGATTTTATCAGCGACGGCCTGGCTTGATCCGCTCCGTTTGACGCGGGCGCAGTTCCTGACCTTTCGGGAACGTGATTTTGTGCTGGCCGCGCGTGCATTGGGTGCCTCGAATTTGCGAATCGCGCTGACGCATATTTTGCCGAATGCGCTGGCACCGCTGCTGGTACAGTTTACGCTGGCCGTGCCGCTGGCGATTTTCGCCGAAGCCGGACTGAGCTTTTTGGGATTGGGCATTACCGAGCCAACCGCCAGTTGGGGTAAAATGGTGGGCGGCGGAGTGGGTAGTTCGATCCAGGTTTATTATCACCTTGCCCTGTTCCCGACCATTGCCGTCGCGCTGACCATGCTGGCCTTCTCGTTTATCGGGGATGGCCTGCAAGAAGCCCTGAACCCGGAGTATTTACGCTGAAAAATCATGATCAAACATACCCGTCGCCTTATCATTTATGCAGGGTTGATCGGTTTACTGGCAGCGTGCCGTCCTGCCGCTCCAACCGTTGAATCCGTTACCTTGACGCCGTTCCCAACTTTCCATTATGTACAACCGACGGACGCTCTGCCTGCTACCGCACTGGCAACCAGTGTAGCAACTCTATCCGCGACGGTTTCTGGCAGCGCGGCGCTTGACCCGCAGCTTGTGGAGCAGGGTAAAGGGCGTTATGTGGCGCTCAACTGTGGCAGTTGTCACGGTGATGCGGGTCAGGGTACGGCAACCGGGCCGGTACTAGCGGGCACCAAGCTGAGCCAAGACAAGTTTGTGGACATGCTGCGAACTGGCGGCAAACTGGGCAACGCCCATTTGTACTCCGTAGATCGACTGAGTGACCCAAGCAGCAAAAATTTGTATTTATATGTGCTTTCACTGCCTGCACCTCACTAACCTTTGGGAACCAACATGATTAAAGTCAGTTCTAACCACCGCTTTCTGAAAACGGACAGCGGTAAGCCCTTCTTTTGGCTCGGTGATACCGCCTGGGAACTATTTCACCGCCTGACGCTGGCCGAAGCCGAACACTATCTGGTGAATCGCCTGCACAACGGCTTTAATGTGATTCAAGCCGTTGTGTTGGCCGAAGTGGACGGCTTGAATACGCCTAACGCCAATGGCGACACGCCTCTGATCGATCTTGATCCAGCGCGCCCCAACGAAGCCTATTTCCGGCATGTGGATGCGATCATTGATCTGGCCGGGCAGCGGGGTCTGCATATTGGGCTGCTGCCAACCTGGGGCGATAAAGTATTCCGGTTGTGGGGCGCTGGGCCGCAGATTTTCACCGAAGAAAATGCGTATCAGTATGGGCACTGGATCGCCGAACGTTATGCGAATCGCACGAATATCGTCTGGATTATCGGTGGGGATCGCCCGGAAGTGCTGAACGGTATTGATACTGCGTCCGCTGTCTGGCGCAGTATGGCAAAAGGTATCCGTGAGGTGATCGGCACATCCCACCTGATGACCTATCACCCGTGCGGCGGCGGCTCGTCCTCAACCGTTTTTCACAACGATGACTGGCTTGATCTGAACATGTGGCAGTCCGGCCACTCACGGAACGATATGCCAAACTGGAAGTTGATCGCGCAAGACTATGCCCGTCAGCCGATCAAGCCTGTATTAGATGGTGAGCCGTGCTACGAAGACCACCCGATTGATCCGTTTTCGCGGCGCTGGACACCCGCAATGGGCTGTTTCACCGATTACGACGTGCGAAAGGCGGCCTATCGGGCGGCCTTTGCCGGGGCGTGCGGCCACACGTATGGTCATCACGCCGTGTGGCAATTTTTCAGCCCGGAGCGGACGCCGATCAACTTTCCGCAAATGCCCTGGCGTCAGGCTATCGAACGCCCCGGCGCGGCACAACTCAAGCATCTGGTGTCACTGCTCGAATCGCGTCCGTACTTTGACCGTATTCCCGATCAATCGTTGATTGCCAACGATAATGGCGAACGCGGCTCACACCTACAGGCCACACGCGCCGCTGATGGCAGCTATGCCTTTGTTCACGTGCCGCAAACCCGCCAGTCAATCAGCATTGCAGCCGAGGCGCTGAGCGGCGAAACGCTCAATGCTTGCTGGTTCGAGCCGCGTTCAGGGACGATACAGCCGTTGGGTCAGCTTGCCAAACAGCCAAAACTCAGCTTTATCTCACCCGATAGCGGGCAGGATTGGGTTCTGGTATTGGATGATGAGACACGCGGCTATCCGCCGCCGGGCAGCAGCTATCGCGCTCAGCAAACGGATAGCGGCTGACAATTCTTAAGACATTCGCAGACCGCCGTTGATGTTGATCGTTTCGCCAGTGATAAAAGCGGCCATATCGGAGACGAGGAAAAGTACCGCTTCGGCCACATCCATTGACTGCCCTTCGCGTGCCAACGGCGTATTCCTGACCATTCCCTGACGGCTTTCGGGCGTCGAAAAAGTGTCATGGAAGGCGGTTGCGATCAGGCCGGGCGCAACACAGTTGACAGTGATGCCATCGGCAGCCAATTCTTTTGCCAGACCTTTCGAGAAGGTAATCACTGCGGCTTTCGATGCGGCATAAGCGGTAGCGCCATTTCCGCCGCCATCGTGTGCGGCCACTGACGCCATATTCACGATGCGCCCCCAGCTATGCCCCTTCATAAGCGGCTGCACCGCACGGCAGCACAAAAACGTACTTTTCAGATTAATCGCCATCACTTCGTCCCAGATCGACTCGCTCATCTCCGCGATTTTGGATCGCTTGACCAATCCGCCCGCATTATTGACCAGAATATCGAGTTGGGGCGATTGAGCAGCGACGATTTTCATCAAATTTTCAACATGATCGGCCTGCGAAACATCCCCGATTGCGATCTGACCGCTGCCGCCTGCCTGTTGAATTTTATCCAATGTTTCACGCGCCCCGGCCTCGTTGCTGCGATAGTTGACGGTCACGTAAGCGCCGCTGCGCCCTAATTCGATAGCGATGGCCTGCCCGATGCCCGCACCTGCACCCGTGACGAGCGCGTGCTTACCTTTCAAATCGATCTGCATTGTTGTTTTACCTGTTCTTGATACGTACCACGAATTGTGTTGGCTTGACGAAAAAGAGCGCGACCACGACCAATGACATAGTCATCAGCATATAGATGACGGCCATTGCATTGACGAACTGATGCGGGCGAATGCCCGCGCCGCTGGCATCACCGTAAAGTGCTACCGCCAATGTTTGCGAACCGCCTGTTGTGGCAACCAGATAAGTCAGTTCAAACGCCGCGAATGTTCTGACCAGTGCCAGTACGCCCGCTGTCAGCAGGCCAGGCACCACCAGCGGTAAAACTATTCGGGTGAATGTCCGAAAACGCCCCGCCCCCAACATGCGGCTGGCCGACTCCAGAGACGGATCAACCTGCTCAATGAATGGCATCAGGACGAAGATCACAAACGGGACAATGGGGATCATGTTGATCAGAATCACGCCGAACAACGTCCCGCCCAACGCCAGACGGATGATCAACGTCGCCACCGGGATACCATATACCAGCGGCGGGGTGAGCATCGGCAGCAAAAACAGAAGAGTCAACGGCGCTTTTAACCGAAATTGTTTTCGGGCAAGCACATACGCTGCCGGGAAGCCGACAGCCAGCGCGGTTAAGGTCGTCGCCAGTGCCACGATAAAGGTGTTACCGAGCAGCAGCGTCAAGTCGTGTTCAGCCGTCAGATCGGTGTACCAGTGCAGCGTAAATTCCGGGGGCAACGCCGTTTTGAACCAGCTTGTGCCAAACGAATCGATGACAACGGTGCTGACCATCGCTATCAGATTCACCAGAAAAAACCCGATAGTCAGGTAAAAAACCAGGCTCAGGATCAAGCGTCCAATCGGCAGCGGACGGCGTGCCGCACGCGCCGGTGTTGTTGGCAGTGCGCTCACATTTGCCGTCAAGGGCGTGTTTTGTTGCATATCAGGCTCCCTTTCCGCCGCCAAGCGTTGCACCGCGCGCCAATCGGCTGCGACCCCACAACACGCAAGCCACAACCAGCAGTTCGATAACGCCCATTGTCAGGGCAATGGCCGTACCCAGCGGCGGATTATTCTGCTCATACGTCGAGCGCCAGGCCATCACCGATAGTACGCGCGTCTGGTCATCGGGACGCCCGACCAATACCGCCGACGGGAACACACTGAAATTGGCGACAAAGTTCAGGCAAAACGCAATCGCAATGCCGGGCAGCGCCAACGGCAGAATCACCCGCCGAAAAGTTCGCCACTGACTCGCGCCAAGCATTCGGCTGGCACGTTCCAGATCGGGATTTATGCCGGACAAGTAGCCCAGAATCATCAAAAAAACGAACGGGAAGTTTTGAATGAACAGCGCCAATTCGACGCCAAACCAGTTATGAACCAGCACCAATGGCTGACGAATCAAGCCGACTGATTGCAATGCCTGATTGAACCAGCCCTGTCGCCCAAAATACATGAGCATTGACTCAGCTACCATCACGTTTCCAAGCGTCAACGGCAAGATTAGCAGGGTTGTGATGCCGCGCTCAAAACGAATGCCGCGCCGCATAAAATAGGCCAGCGGCACACTAATAAACAGCGTGAACAGCGTCACCGGAAGCGCCACCTGAAACGTGATCGATATGCTATCGACCAGATACGGATCGCTGAAAAACTGAGTGTAGTTGGTCAGCGTGGCCGCGCCTTCACCCCGATAGCCTGTGTGCAGGCTCAGGTTGAGGCCAAACAGAAACGGCGCGATGAAGATCGCCAGCACCAGCAGAAGGGCGGGCAGCAGCAGTACAAGGGTTTCAAGTCCCGTTCGAGGGCGCGGCGCAGATAGCGTTGTCTTAAGCATGACGCGCCTCGGGGCTATCGTGTCGTTGTAATTTGCCCGCAAATGCCGGGTCAAATGGAAAGAGCAGCAATCGATCCGGCGCGATCCCTGCCGAAATATCATGTCCGGGGGTGGGTGCTTCGGCGCTCTGCATGAGCAGTTGAACCGACTCGTCACCCGTTAGTCGCATCACCGTCTCGAACGTTTTGCCGAGATATTCCACCAGATGCACAATGCCTCCAATCCGGTTGAGCGGCTGTTCAGGCGTCAGATCATCGGGGCGGCTGCACGCCAGTACACTTTGGCCGGGCTGCCAGTCGTTGCTGCCATCGAATGTGGTAGTCGCTCGTAATGTAACGCCCGCTTCGGTTTGCACCTGCCATTCGTTCCCTTCACGACTCTGAATAGTGACTGGCAATCGGTTCGAGTAGCCCATAAAATCGGCTACGTATAGACTGCGCGGGCAGTTATAAATTTCCTGCGGCGTCCCGATCTGCTCAATCCGGCCTTTCCGCATGACGACTACCAGATCGGAGAGCGACATGGCTTCTGATTGATCGTGTGTCACGTAAAGCGTTGTTAAACCAAGCTGTTGGTGCATTCGTTTGATCTCAAGCCGCATCTCGCCGCGCAGCTTTGCATCCAGGTTGCTGAGCGGTTCATCCAACAGCAGCAACCCCGGTTCTAACGCAATCGTGCGTGCCAGAGCCAACCGCTGCTGCTGGCCGCCGCTAAGCTGTGCCGGATAGCGCCGCCCGAATTCGGTTTCGTCAAGCTGCACCAGATCAAGTGCCCAACCTATCCGCCGATCCTGTTCCGATTTGGGCATGTGCAGCGTTTCAAGGCCGTATCGCACATTATTGGTGACCGTCATGTGCGGAAAGAGCGCGTAATTCTGAAAGACCATCCCGAAACCCCGTTTTTCGGGTGATAAATGGTGAATCGGTTGGCCGTTCAAGCGAATTTCGCCCGCGCTCAGGTCTAACAACCCGGCAATACAGTTAAGCGCCGTCGATTTGCCGCAGCCGCTCGGCCCCAACAAACTAACAAACATGCCGCCGTCAATTTCGAGCGTGAATTCGTGCAGGGCGGCATTCGCGCCGAAAACACGGGAAATCTGCCGAATTTCCAGTTTTTGAATAGTCTGCATTTTATATTTTCTCGGCTATCTGGTAAAACGCTATTTTATTGAATTTTGCGGCCTGGGACTCACGTCCCAGGCCAAGCACGATTATTTGGCGGGTGTGGCGGCCTGTGTCGCAGGTGCGGTTGTCGGCGCGGCCTTCACCTTGTTCTGACCGATGTCTTTGTCCCACTTATTGAACGCCAGAACCAGATTCTTGGTATCCAGTGGCAGGACAATCGTTGTGTTCTTGATCAAATCATCGTATTCGGGACGACCAAAGTCCTTGATCGCCTTCTGACTTTCGGGCGGTGCCATGTCCAGCGTGACGTTTTTCACAGCAGGACCCGGATAGAAATAACCCTGATCGTAAGCGATTGCTTGCTGATCGGGTTTGAGCATCCACGCGACCAGATCAAGCGCAATTGCCTGACGATCAGTATCCAGCCCTTTGGGGATCATGGCGAACTGAGCATCCGCCACGAAGTTGAAACCTTTGAGCGCGGTTGTCTGATAGTCCTTCGGGACTGTGCCTGAAACGCGCGGGTACAAATCCCAACCAAGCTGCACGGGGGTCATGGCGCGCGTGCCGTTGCCCATTTCCGCCATTACATCACCCGTTCGTGACGGATAATATTCGATAGCCGAGTCGATGTCCTTGAGGAATGCCCAGGTCTTTTCCCAGCCATTCACCGGGTCTTTGGGGTCTTTGTCGCCCAACAGGTAGGGCAGACCCATAAGGAAGGTACGACCCGGCCCAGAGTTGGCTGGCCGCGCATAGATGAACTTGTTTGGGTTGGCCTTGATCCAGGTACGGAGGTCTTCAATTGTTTTGGGTGGCGCGTCCACCTGCGACGGATCGAACTCGACCAGCGGCCCACCGGGTGAATACACGGTGCAGATCGCGTAACCCTGTGCCAGATCGCTGAACTGTTTGGCGACGGGCAGATAGTTGTCATTCAAATTGGGGAACTTGGCCGCGTTGGCGGGCAAAAGCTGCTGCCAGATGCCCGCATCGATCCCGGTTGAAACGGCGTCGTAGCCACCTAAGGCCAGTGTCGTATCAATTTTGCCGCCATCAATTTGTGCCTTGATGCGACCCGGCAGGTTCGGCGCAGTATCGGTGATGTACTCGACCTTCGATACTTTGTCGGGATTTGCCTTCACGTAGTTATCGATCATGCCCCGCACAAGCCGAAGCTGTCCGCCCACATCAATAATTTGCAAGGTGATCGGCGCGGCGGCTTTTACTGGTTTATTGTTCGCGGCGGTGGCAATAACCAGCACGACGGCCAGCAGTGCCCCCATCAAAGTTTGACTACGGAAATTTCTTGAACGCATAACGAGTCTCCTGAATAAAATTTAGTCTTCAACGATTAGCTGAGCGATGCCTGTCTGTCGCTAAAATCACCCCCTTGTATCAAGTTTTCAGAGAAGCGCCACAGGACGCCCGGATAATTAGCTCAAAATCAAGTAACACTTGCTGGCTTTGCGCGGGTTTGCCAAACTTCAACCAGTCGATGAGCAGCCGTGCGGCAACCCGTCCAGCCTCAACGACAGGCAAGGAGAGCGTTGTTAAGGGCGGGATCGTGTAGGCGGCATACGGCGGATCGCCAATAGTCGTCACGGCCAGGTCTTGTGGGATGCGTAATCCTGCCTCGAAAAAACCGCGCAAAGCACCAATTGCCATCATATCGCTGGCGATAAATACACCTGTCGGCGGTTGTGGCGAATTCCTGGCTTGCGCCACAAGCTGCTGAGCGGCTCGGTAGCCCCCTTCGTAGGTATAATTTCCAGCAAACACCCAATCCTCGCCGCTTGGTGAGCCGCTGCTTTCCAGTGCATCCTGCCAACCCTGATGCCGCTCGATGGCGCTCCGCCGACGGTCATATTCAGCCGTACTTTCTCGTACTCCGCTGATGGTGGCGATGCGCCGATGCCCCAGATCGATCAAATGCTGGGTCGCGGTTCGTCCGGCACCTCGATCATCGAAATGTATCTGGTTAAACAATCCGGCTTCCAGATCGCGGTTAATCACCACGAAGGGCACATCATCCGCGTCAAGCTGCGCCAAGTGATCGGATGGTAAATGTACGGACAATGACATGAGGATGAAGCCATCCACCTGTTGGGCGCGCAGCAGTTCAATCGCGTTGATTTCGCTCTGTAGATCATATGTGCTTGCCAGCACGATATGGTAGCCTTCCAAACGCAGCACTTCCTCAACGCCTTCGGTCACTGGCACAAACAACGGGTTTTGCAATTCGGTGATGATCAAACCAATCGTCGCCGTTTTTTGCTTTGCCATGCTGCGCGCAATCGCATTAGGGCGATAGTTCAGTTCACGCGCGGCGGCCAGAATCTGCTCCTTCGTGCCAGGACTGACGCGCCCCTCATCGCCATTTAACACATAGGAAACAGTGCTGACACCAACACCAGCCAACTTTGCAATGTCGCGGAGCGTCGCGGGTTTTCGTGCCATGAATAACTTAGTGAACCGTTTCAGTGAACCGTTTCACTAAAAATAGCATCGGACCAAAATTTTGTCAAGAGGGCAAATCGTTTATAATAATTGCACGAATGTTCGAGAGGCCAAGTTGACGCTCCTATGTTATGCCAAGCCAAGTTTTGACGAGTTCATAAAAACCTGCACCCCTCTAGCTATTTTTCCAGAACTGGAAATCGCTATGCACGAACAAGTTGAGCGGATCGCAAATGCGCTTGGAGCGTACCAGCATCAGCATACTGATAATCCAATTGATGACCTGGCCGCATTGCTAAAGGCTGATAAGAGTTTTTTAGGTATTGTCCTGGCATTAACCAATCTTTCTCAAGAAAAGTTTTTGCGAATTTTGAGTGCTGAGCGGTTCGCACAAAATGATTTTGACGTTGAGTGGTCAATCGAAAAAATCCACCGGAAATTGACAGATGAAGTGGGTTTTGCGGAGCGGATAGCGCAATTATTTTTGGATGGACGTAGCAGTTTAACACTCGTACAGTATGTGGCGCAGTTTTATCTGGAGCAGCTTTCGCTTCCTGCCGATTGGGACAAGGTGATTAAAGACCCACAGTTGATCCGCAATGTTGCCCGCCGAAAATTAGCAGGGCAGTATACCGATCAAAAAGGTGATGCGGTTGAGACGTTAATTCGGACTGAACTTGAACGCATCAAAGGCGTTTATGGTGTGTCGCATGGCAAGGGTCAAGTGCAAGTGGTTAACAAAGAAGTTGACCATGCAATCCCATCAGTTGATGATGCTCATGTACTGATCATGACCTCGTACATGGAAACCACCTCAAGCAGTCAAACAGATCGTGCCGACAAACAGATAACAATGTATATAGTTCATTGCGAATGGCACATGGCAAGTTCAAAGATCGGGTATTCGTAAATTTTGTGGATGGCGCGGGGTGGTTAGCTCGTCGTTCAGATTTGAAAAAAATGTACGACAACTGTGATTACATCGTGAATTTGAAATCACTCGATAGACTTGAAGGAATTATTTGCAAGCACATCCCGTCTAAATACTTTACGGTAAGTTTGCGGCCACAAGTTGAAGGATAAATGGTTATGGTAGCGGTAAATCAAATCCTACTCGGCGACTGCCTTGAACAGCTTAAAACTATTGAAAACAACAGCATTGATGTCTGTTTTGCCGATCCACCGTTCAATCTGGACAAAAAATATGCGTCCTACCGCGATCAGCTTTCGCTTGATGTCTATATCGACTGGTGTGAATTGTGGTTAAAAGAACTGGTCAGGGTCACGAAGCCAACCGGATCAATTCTGGTTCATAACATTCCGCGCTGGTTGACTTACTATTCAGCCATACTCAATAAATATGCCCACTTCCGCCATTGGATTGCCTGGGATGCGATGAGTACCCCTGTCGGCAAAACACTTTTGCCTGCCCACTACGGGATTCTCTTTTACAGCAAAGAGGAAAAAGGCACCAAGTTCTACGAAGTCCGCGCGCCTCACAAGCGATGCCGTGAATGTGGTGCCTATCTCAAAGACTATGGTGGCAAAAAGGATCAAATGCACCCCTTCGGCTACCTGGTGAGCGACGTTTGGACAGATATTCACCGCATACGTCATTCCAGCCGTCGTGATGAACATCCCTGTCAATTACCCATTCATCTGCTCGAACGACTGATCTTGATGACAACCGATGTAGGTGATACGGTGCTTGATCCATTTTTAGGCACAGGCACAACGGCTATTGCCGCGAAAAAACTACAACGCAATTACATTGGTATAGAGTTGGATCCAGATTATGTGCAAATCGCTGGCGAAAAGCTGGCAAAAATCACCGAAGCCACCTGTTTTGAAGGCTATCCGGCGTCTATCTTCTTGAACAAGATACACAGCATTCGAGATTGTGACGCCTCGAAGCTGTTCCCGCGTCAACTAACGTCCGGCGACAAAAAACGGCAAAAACAGGATGCGGCACAGGTGCAAACGGCAATCTCCGATAAACTGGTACCTTCAACAAAAAAGGCAACCCGCAAACCCAAAGCGAAATTGATCGCTACATCCGATCTTGAGCAAGAACAATTAGCACTGGCGATAGTCTGACTCAAGAAGGGCGTATGCAAAGTTTTTTGGGAATAAATTCCCAGGTGTAATTGAGACTCTCGACTTTGCATACGCCCTGTCACCTTTACCGAATGCGCTTGACAGTGAATCAAGAATGTGCTAGCATATTTTTGAGAAAACGTTTACTCGACTGAGTTGCGACGAAACTTACATATAAATTCAACTCTTTTTGGCAAAACCGATAGCATAGACTTTTTATAAATTGTGATTAGCAGCCTGACTGTGATATAGTCATCGGCGCTAAATGTGTTTTGCCAACGGTAAACGGCTTGCCATAGGAGGTGTCGTAGGACAAATTCGGATCCACGTTCGACACTTGCAATCAGAATTTTCTTTCGTTTTAGGAGATATAATGGCTAAAAAAGGGTTTAATCGCCGCGATTTTATGAAGCTGTCCGGGATGCTCGGAATGGGTCTGGCAGCGCCTACCATGCTTGAGTTAATTGCCTATCGTCAGGCCAACGCGCAAGCCAATCCGTTGAAGGCGGCCATGTCGAGTGCGGGTCTGGCCGGGACATGGAATGCTGAAGGCCAAAAGGCTGCACTCTATTTCGCCAAGCTGCTCGGTGTTGAAATTACCTGGTTTGACGGTGAGTTCGATCCCAGCAAGCAGCGCGCCAAGTTCGACCAGATCGCCACCCAGAAGTGGGATTTTGTGGCCGTTCAGCCGAACAGCATTGGTACGCTGAAAGAACCCATCGGGGCACTGGCGAAGGCGGGCATCCCGGTCATTGATATGGATACGCTGATCGTACCTTTGCAAGAACTGTACGATCTGGGTGTGCTAACCTTCATCGCGCCAAACAACGTCTTCATGTCCGAAGCAGTGACCACCAAACTGTTTGAGAAGATGGGCGGCAAGGGCAAGGTTGCTCACATTTGGGGTCAGCAGGGACATACGGGCGCTCAGGGGCGCGCACAGGGCTTCAAGAACATCCTGAAAAAGTACCCGGATATCAAGGTTGTAGCTGAGGAATTTGGCGATTGGGATGTTGCCAAAGTTGCCGGGCTAACCGAGACCATCCTCAATAAGAACGGCGATTTGACAGGCATTTACTGCCACAATGACGATATGGCGCTCTCTGCCCGAAAAGTTGTCGAAGGCGCGGGGCTGGGCAAGCAGGTTTTCGTAGTCGGTATTGATGCTATGCAGCCCGCCATGCAGGCTGTTCGAGATGGCAAACTGATCGCTACGGCGCGCAACTCGACTACCCGCATTCACGGTTGGGCAGTCTTTGCAGGTGTTGCCGCGGCTACTTTGGGATTGGAAAAAGCCCGCGCACAGATACCCAAATTCGTACTGGTCGATGGCCCAGCGATTTATGGTGACATTGACACCAATCCTGACCTCGCCAAAGAACCCTGGAAGCTGAGCAACTATGGGCAAAGCCCGGTAGACGGCCTGGTCTGGGCTGCCGATCACTACCTCTTTTAATTATGTATGCTCCGAGGCCGACAAATGCCCCGGAGCAATTACTTACCATTGGGAAGCCAACTTGCTTCAACACCCTCTCACAGGGTATCTTTTGTCCGGCATGAGCTATGCCGGATTTCATGTTATCTGGTAACGTCAAAAATTAAATCGTAAGGTGTCCTTTTGCTGAATAGTGCGCCTGTCCTTGAACTTAAAAATATTTCAAAGCGTTTTCGCACTTTACAAGCTCTGGATAGCGTTGACTTCGATCTGAGAGAGGGCGAAACACACGCGCTTTGCGGCGAAAACGGTGCGGGCAAAAGCACATTGATGCGAATCCTGGCAGGGATTTATACCGAGTACGAAGGCGATTACATCCTGGATGGGCAGCCCGTTCGCTTTAGCTCGCCGCGTGAGGCGCTTCGCCGGGGGATCGGGATGATCCACCAGGAATTGAGCGTGATGCCGGAGCTTACCGTTGCTGAAAATTTGTTCCTGGGTCGCCAACCGCTGACTCCTTTCAGAACAGTCGATTGGCGCACGATGAATCGCACCGCCGAAGAAGAATTGACCAAACTTGGCTTCGCACACATTGATGTTCGGCGGCCATTGGCGAAATATCCTTTGGGTACTCAGCAGGTGGTCGAGGTCTTGCGTGTGATCCTTTCGGGGGCGCGTGTGTTGATCATGGATGAGCCAACAACAGCCTTATCGCCTGCCGAAATTGAACGGCTGATCGAACTGATCGATATGTTGCGTAAGGGCAATCGCAGCATCGTTTATATTTCGCATTTTCTCAACGAAGTGATGCGCGTCGCTGACCGGATCACCGTCCTGCGCGATGGAAAAAAAGTGGCGACGGTGGATCAGGCCGAAACCAACCGGGATCACCTCATCTCAATGATCCTGGGACATGATGCCAAGACCGAAGCACCACTGGTGAGTATTCAGCAGCACGCTTCAATCATGCTCGAAATTAAAGACCTGAGCGCCGATGTTTTCAGCCACATTGATTTGCAGGTCGGCGCATCGGAGATCGTCGGTCTGTATGGCGCTATTGGCGCGGGACATTTCGAGGTGGCGCGCGCCTTGTTTGGCATGTATCAGTTCGATTCGGGACTCATTACGGTAGAGGGTCATACCTACCCGCGCAACTTTTCGGCACGCTACGCCATCCGGCACGGACTGGCCTATGCTAGTGAGACACGCCGCAAGAGTCTTTTCCTTGATGAACCCATTTACAAGAACATCACTTTACCACACCTGGACAAAGTGGGTGCGGTTGCGCCGCGCCGGGTGCGGGAAATTCAGTTTGCCGAGCCAGCCATTCACATGGTCAATGTGTCCCCGCCCGATCCGTACAATCCGGCAGGCAAACTCAGCGGCGGCAATCAGCAAAAAGTTGCCCTGGCGCGCTGGCTGACATTGCCGCCGAAGGTTCTTGTGATCAGCGAACCGACGCGCGGGATGGATATTGGCGCAAAAAGTGAAGTGCTGGGCATTTTACGAGAATTGGCACAAAAAGGCTTGGCCGTATTGGTAGCCTCGTCTGAACCGGAGACAGTATTGGCGGTGGCTGACCGTGTCGTGGTGATGTCGCGCGGCACGATTACCGCGCAAATGGAAAACAAGAATCTTGACAAAGAAATACTGATGAGGCTCATATGAGTGTTGATAGTCCCAGCATCCCCGCCGCAGACAGCCGTCAACGCCAGCAAACGAGTCTGGAGCTTTGGGTAGGGCGGCTAACATCACTGGCCCCGCTCTGGACGCTGTTGGCACTCGGTATCTTCTTCGGTGTGGTTTCCGGTGGCAACTTCCTGCGCTCTGTCAATTTGAATAACATCCTGGTTCAATCCTCTACACTGGGCATTCTGGCAACGGGCATGACCTTTGTCTTGCTCACAGGTGAAATTGACCTGAGCATCGCCGCTGTGATGGGGTTGACCGGGATGATCGCGGCGCAGCTATATACCACGTTGGGGTTTCCCGAACCACTGGCAACGATTTTGGCACTAGGCGCAGCTACCTTCCTCGGTTTTATCAGCGGTTTCATCAGTATGCGCTTTCGTATCCCAACCTTTATGACAACGCTGGCAATGTCGATGATTGCTGACGGCCTCAATCAATGGATCAGCGGCGGAAAGACGGTCTTTGAACTCTCGAATCTGGTTCAATTCCTGGGCAGCGGACGCATTGGCGGCGAAACAAGTATTTTGCGAGTGATCACGGTAGTCGCTGTCATCATTTTGCTTATCGGGTTTCTCATCTTGCGCTTCACGCGCTTTGGACGCTATGTGTACATGACCGGTGCCAGCAAATCCGCCGCACGGTTGGCAGGCGTCAATACGAATCTGATCATCATCGCCTGCCTGACAATCAGCAGCTTTCTGGCAGGTGTGGCGGGCATTGTCAATATGGGACGGCTGGGAAGTGCCCTGCCGCTGTCCATCCCCAGCTACCTGATCGAAACGATTGCGGCAGTCGTGTTAGGTGGGACTGCCCTTACGGGTGGACGCGGCAGCATGTTATTCACCGCGCTTGGTGTGTTAATCTACCAGACCTTGCGAAATGGCCTGGATAACATGACCAGCATTGATAACTTCATGAAGGTTTTCATCACCGGGCTAGTGTTGCTTGTAGCGTTGATCGTCAATGTCGTTTTCTCTGGCCGCGCCGAACGAGACAAATCACAGTAGGCGGGCAATGAACACAACCAACGCGCCTCACTATCATGCGCTCGATACGCAAACCATTGTCACTTATGTACGTGCCCGCCCCGAACTTCGGCAGGTTTTCGAGGGTGATGAACCGCTCGAAGCCGCCGAAGTGGGCGATGGAAATCTGAATCTGGTTTTCAAGGTTTGGGCGGTGGCCGATACGAATCGCACCGTTATCCTGAAACAGGCGCTTCCCTATGTGCGCCTGGTGGGTGATAGCTGGCCGTTGCCCACTGATCGCGCTCGAATCGAGGCCGAAGCACTCAAAATTGAGGCGCAGCTTGTGCCGCAGCATACGCCGCAAGTGTACTTTTACGATCCCGATATGTACATCACGGTCATGCAAAATTTGAATCGGCACATTATCCTGCGTCAGGGCTTGATGCAGGGTATCAAATATCCGAATTTTGCGGAACATATCGGCATATTCCTGGCACGAACGCTTGGTGCAACCTCTGATCTGGTGCTGGATTATCGTACAAAAAAAGAGATGGTCATCCGGTTCACCAACCCTGAGTTATGTAAGATCACGGAAGACCTTGTGTTTACAGAACCCTATCGTAAAACAGAGCGAAACCTCTTTCACAGGGAATTAGAACCACAAGTTCTGGCACTTCAAGCGGATGAGGCGCTCCGTGTGGAGGTCGCGCAGATGAAAGAGAAGTTTATGACACAGGCACAGGCGCTTATTCACGGCGATTTGCACACGGGCAGCATCATGGTCAATCAGGATGAGACCTACGTGATCGATCCCGAATTCGCGTTTTATGGGCCGATGGGTTTTGACATTGGGGCGGTGATCGGCAATCTGTTTCTGAGCTATGCTTCACACGAGGTTCGCACACCCGACCCGAATACGCGCGCCGATTTCCGCAAATACCTGACCGATACTATCATCCATTTGTGGAAAGTGTTTGAACGCGAGTTCCAGAGTTTCGTTTGGGATAACGTCGATTCGATCAACATGCCACTATCTTATCAGGCTGATTATATGCGGCGTTTGCTGCAAGACAGTGCGGGGATGGCGGGCTGCAAAATGATGCGGCGTATCATTGGGCTGGCGGGTGTGGCTGATATTCGCGGGATTGAGGATGAACATGAGCGGACAATCGCGGCGAGTCTGGCGCTCAATATCGGCGTCTCGCTTCTCAAGAAACGGCGTCAATTCTCTACTATCGAAGATTTGGTGGAAGTCGCAACGACTGGCGGATAACTTCGAGGCGCGTGTAGTCGCCTGAGACTTGAGTCCCAGGCGATTTGGCTGTCTAGCCCGTGTAACCTAACACATCGACGACGGTCTGAACGGCCTTTGCTGAATTTTCCAGCGCGGCTTTTTCGGAGTCGTCAAGCTGCATCTCGATCACCTTTTCAATGCCACCTGCACCCAACACAACAGGCACACCTACGAACAACTTATCGTAGCCGTATTCGCCCGTCAGGTAGACCGCGCATGGAATCACCCGCTTCTGGTCGCGCAGGATTGCTTCAACCATGATCATCGTGCCAGCGGCAGGCGCATAGAAGCCGCTGTAGCCGAGCAGTCCGACGATTTCACCGCCGCCCTTGCGGGTGCGATCAATAATCGCCTGCAATTTATCTTCGGCCATCAGTTCACGGACAGGGATGCCCGCGATTGACGTATGGCGCGGCAGCGGCACCATTTCATCACCGTGACCACCGAGTACCAGACCGTGTACATCGCGCACGCTGACGCCAAGTTCCTGAGCGATGAACGTTTTATAACGTGCTGTGTCGAGCGCGCCTGCCTGACCGATCACACGCTCACGTGGGAAACCGCTGTACTTCTTGGCGACATGGCACATCGCGTCCAGCGGATTCGAGACGATCACCAAAATGCTGTTTGGGCTGTACTTGGCGACCTGTTCCGTCACCTCGGCAACGATCTTTTCGTTCGTCTTGACCAGTTCATCGCGGCTAGGGAACTTGCCTGTCACCGGGTCTTTTTTGCGCGGGACGCCCGCCGTGATCACCACCAGATCAGAATTGGCGGTTTCTTCGTAGCTGTTTGTGCCGACGATGTTCACGTCGAAATTCATCACGGGTCCTGCTTCGAGCAGGTCAAGCGCCTTGCCCTGTGGGAAACCCTTCACCACATCGACTAATACCACATCGGCCAATTCGTGAACGGCCATCCAGGTTGCCAAAGAAGCGCCGACATTTCCGGCACCAACGATACTGACTTTTTTACGCATCGGGCGTAAACCTCCAAAATGGGAAACAACGAAATTAAGCGATTTTGCCGGGGACTCAAGTCCCCGGCTCAGGAAACAAAGTCCACTAAAGTGGACTCAAAACAGACCAAATACCGTCCGACTCACCCTCTCCCCCGGAGAGGGGGTTGGGGGTGAGGGCTATCTCACCCGTTCTGGGTTCACACATTCTGCCCGGAGCGCAGCGTCTCCTGATAGGCTTTGAGCGCGGCCATGTCGCCACGCACTGCCATCTCGGCCTGCTTCGGCCAGCTTTCGCCATGCCCAACCATCCGCACGTTCGCATCACGGACGATCTTCTCAAGTTCGGGGGGCTGACGCTTCGCCAGTTCCGCAAAGGTGTAAATGCCCGCCGCATTGAGCGCGCCCGCGATCTTCGGGCCAATACCTTCCAGCATTTGCAGATTATCATGCGGCACTTCGGGATCGAGCGGGACGGGTTCGATCACGTCCGATTCAACATGCGTCACGGGGCCGGGCGCGGCGTTTCGCTCCGTCGCCGGATCAACAGGTGGAAAGGCCGTCATCGGGTCCATGATTTCGGGTGGCGGTGGCAGCGGTGGTGTCGTTTCGTTGTAGGTCACTTTCGACTCATGGAAGATTTGCGGCAGGTGAGCGTCGATGTTCACGCCCGAAACATCAGCATGTGCCGTATCGGGTTCGGTGACGTGCGTTTCGGCGGGTTGATCAACGCCGTGTGCATGTGCTTCAACGACTGCCGCGCCATGTACACCCTGATCGCCATGCGCCGCGTGATCGTCATGGCCTGTGAACAGCGGCGTTGACCAATCGTCAAATTTTGTCCAGGGACGGAACTGCACCAGCCAGCCAATCGTACCACCCACCAGCAGCAGCGCCCCGATCAACAGCATCCCGTTCAGCGCGCCGCCATTATCCGAACCACGCATCGCGGCCAGGCCAAACGCCAGGATGATCAATAATAAACCGCCCCCGGCCACAAAAGCCCAGGTGCTTTCCCATTCCGATAAACGTGGACGTGTAGACACAGCCTACTCCCTTTGATAGTTTTAGATAGCGTGAACGTGCGATTTTTCGCAAACCTGCCTAAGAGTATAGCGCACGCTGGCAAGTGCGGCATAATTATCGCCACGTTAAAATGGGATGAGGTTTAATCATTAAGATGACCGCTGTTGAGATTGCCAGCGCGATACAGACGACAGTTGCACAATATCGAGAACTTTACATTCGGGCAAACAGCGTCTTCTGGGATGCAGCGGCCAACGGCACGCCCGAAAATTTGCAGACGGCGGCAGATGCGCGCACGGCGATGATGCGTTTTGAGAGCAACCCGGCGGAATATGCCCGCTACCGCGATTGGGATCAGTCGGGCGCGGCGGGTGATGATCCACTGTTGGCGCGACAGGTGCGCGTGCTGCATTACATCTTCGCCCAAGGCCAGAACGATCCCGAACTGATCGAAAAGATCAGCAACCTGATCAAATCGCTCGAAGAAACCTACTACAACTTCCGCGCCGAAGTGAGCGGCAAAAAACTGAGCAATAACGAGATCGATAAAATTCTCGATGAAGAACGCGACTCGGAACTGCGGCGGGAAGTCTGGGAATCGCATAAGGAGTTGGGCATGTTGGTTGCCCCTTCGATCCGGGAACTGGCACGACTGCGTAATCAGGCCGCGCAAAAACTCGGCTATCCGAACTTTCACCGCATGAGTTTGACGCTCAACGAGATCGATCCAGATTGGTTGTACGGCATGTTGGACGATCTGGCAAAACGCACGGATGCGCCCTTCCGCACGCTTAAAGCCGAACTGGATGCCGAACTGAGTGAACGCTTTCACGTCCCGGTGGAAGACCTG
>JBBSEU010000087.1:0-19770 GCA_038239365.1 Aggregatilineales bacterium | reverse complement strand
TTGCTGTTGCTCGTCTTGTCCCTGGCCTATGCCTATGTCCTGACCCTCGGCACCTTTGCTTTTGAGGACCCTGCCCTTCGTCGGCTCGTCACCAAAAGCACGCGGCAGACCTACTCCATTTTCCGCTTAGGCCTACGTCTAGCGGAACACTTTTTGTCAAATCAGCTTGATTTGGCCTGTTCCTTTTTTCATTTTCTCGATGCCCCTCCCCCTCGCCCTAAAACTGTCGGTGCGTGAACCCTCAGAGAGAGAGGGGCTTTACACAATGCTAAATAGGCTAAGCCGTGATTGGGGCACGGATCGCGGGCGGTGGTGCGGTGGGCACTATTGGCTGCCAGGGATCGGTGGCGCTGGCCGCCACAGCAGGTGGCACGACGCCTCGGCTGGCATCGGTGAAGCCATCCATCCGGTTCGGCGGCGCGATCACCCGCTGACGGCGGCGAATGCGTTCCAGCCGTTCGCGGCCAAGTTCGGCGCGATCCTGTGCCAGATCACTCGCAGACGGTTCGATGTGTCCCTCAAGCACCGCTGATGAATCGAGCAAAGTGAGTTGGCGGGTGAGCAGTCGCATATGGATCAAATCCCCGTCCTGCAAGTACAGGATTCCGCCACCACGTGCCGCTTCGGGCGTAATATGTCCAATCGCCGCACCGTAACTGACGCCGCTGTACCGACCATCGCTCAGGATTGAAGCCACTTTCTTGAGCGTTTGGCTGGCGTTAACGTGCTGCATCGGCGTGAACATTTCGGGCATCCCATACGCTTCCGGCCCCTGCCCACTGATGACAACCGCTAGTTTGAGCGTACCTTCGTCCATCATACGCGCGAACAAATCTGAATGATAGTCAAGCGTGACGTTGGGCGGCGCATTGTGCTTGCGAATGGCCGTCAGCAGCGCATCCGAGAGATTGAGACGTTGGCGCAAGTTGGGCACAACATCGGCTTGGAGTAGAAAATGATTAGCGGCGTCTTCATTCTCAAAGTAGACGACTACCGCCACTTGCGAGTCGAAGGCGTTCAACTGGCGTTCGGGCATTCCGCTGATCTTGACAACGGCATTCTCAAACCAGTTACTTCGCAAAATGTCGATACCGCTGATCTGGCGTACTGGCTTGCTGACGATGATCGGGTTGACCTTGACTCCATCGGCGCTCAGATGATCGGTGTTGCTCAACCGCTGCCGCCAGGTTGTGCCGGTGGCCGTCGGCGCATCTATATTCAGTGGGACGTTGTGCCGCGACAACTCATAAAAGACCGTCTCCATGCCGCGAATTTCACCATTGCAGCACTGCTGCGCCAGCGCATACACATCGCGCCCTTCGGTCAGGCTGTAGTTGAAAATATCCGGGATTGGGGTAGCACGGCGGATCGCATCATAACTATCCAGGCTAAAATCGACGCCCGCGTGCAGCATGGCCGCGACAATGTGCATGGTCAGGTTGGTGCTACCGCCGAGCGCGCTGTGAACCCGTACCGTATTTTCGATGTTAGCACGAACCATTGTCGCCACGCTGTAGGCCGGGTTATCCGCATAGCCGAATAACGCATCGACGGCTTCATTGATCTGCGGCTGGGTAGGCGGCTCAATCAGCAGTTCGAGTGCCGGGTGTACCAAGCCGAAGGCGCTCACAATATCACGGCTGCTGTTGCCTGTGCCATGAAAGGCACAGATGCCACCTTTCGAGTCGCAGGTGTTTACGGCCAAGCGTTTCTCGAAATCACGGTGACGAGTCGGGTTCAACAAGCCCGCATCCATTGCGCGCATGAACACTCCCTGAAAGGCCGTATTCGATGAACATTGCAGGATATAAGCCAGTGCATCACGCAGATCGTCTCCAATGTCGGCATGTCCGGCGCGTTCGGCCTGCTGAGCCAAATCTTCAATCTCATCATGCAGATCAGCCGGAATCGTGCCGCCTTTCAGGACGTGCGACGGCGCAAAAGTGGCAAAGACGGACGCTTCGCCGCGTGCCTGCCGGGTGATGTCCAGCGAAGCCAGCGCGCTAACAATCGCCATTGGAGTTTTATCGCAGCCCTGTATCACAAACGCGCCGTGATAACCCTGCCCTTCCATCTGATTGATGACCATCGAGGTCACGGCGTTGCGGCTTTGCAGGCTGTAGCACATGCCAGGCGTATTTTGCGCGGTGCCATCGCACACCACGGGCACGCCAAAAGCGAACGGCACGCCGCCGTTTTCCCAGATGCGGACTGCCGCGCGCAAAGTGGTATCCAAATCCATAATGTGCGCGGGATGATCGGGGCTGCCGCCAATGATGGCGATACGCGGCGCATTCCGATCCAACCGCTCCCAGATTTCACCCAGATCGGCTTTTACCTCAACGCCATGCAGCCGCCGCGCCCGATCCAACACCCCGGCGACACAGACTGGTTCGTTAGCTTTGCCCTGCACGTTGTTGCGATAGGCATTGTAGCCAGACTCAATAATTGGAAAACTCATGGAAAACTCCAGCACTCGTATGATGAAAACCACAATTTTGTGCTGAGTGTATCACTTTTCCAGCTCACATTTCGACCTGCATGTTGTGTAGATTCGCATAGATACCGTCCAACGCGATTAATTCCTCATGCGTGCCTTGTTCGTGAATCCCGTTATCGGTTAAGACAACGATTCTTTGTGCATTTCGGATGGTTGACAGACGATGGGCGATGACAAGGGTTGTGCGATTATCGGCTAGCGTCTCCAACGACTCTTGAACAGCCCGCTCAGTTTCATTATCCAGTGCGCTGGTTGCTTCATCAAAAATGATGATGGGCGGGTTTTTCAGGAAAACGCGCGCAATGCTCAACCGCTGCTTTTGTCCCCCTGATAGTTTGACGCCACGTTGACCAATATCTGTGTCATAGCCATCTGGCAGCGCCATAATAAAATCATGGGCGTTCGCCTTTTTGGCGGCCTCAATGATTTCTGTCTGACTGGCATCCAGCTTGCCGTAGCGGATATTGTCGGAGACGTTCCCGGCAAACAAATACACGTCCTGCTGGACAATGCCGATGCTGCTTCTCAGGGAGCGTAAACTGATGTTTTTGATGTTGATACCATCAAGCAGTATTTGCCCCTCAGTGACTTCATAAAAACGCGGAATTAACGAACATAGGGTTGTTTTGCCGACGCCGGACGGCCCCACCAGGGCGACATATTCTCCGGCTTTTATGTCCAGGGATATGTCCTTTACGACATAATTATGGTCTTCCTTGTACTTGAAGCTGACTTCCTTGAAGGCTATATCGCCCTGAACGTGCATCAGTTCAATGGCGTCGGGTGCATCCTGTAAATCTGGCGCTACCTCCAGAATATCCATAACGCGGCTAAACCCAGTAATCCCTTCCTGATAAAGACGGGCGAAATTTAGTAATCGCTGAATTGGCTCGATGAGAATGCCGACACACAGTAAATAAGTCAGCAAATCGGCCAAATCCAACGTGGCATTGACAATCGCCGCGCCGCCAAAGATGACAACAGCAATGGTGATGAGTTGGGTGAAAGCAATCGTTCCGTTGGAAAAATACGCCTCACTCCGATAACCGTCCCTTCTGCTGTCCACAAAACGGCGGTTTTCGTAGGCAAATTTCTTCTTTTCCACGGCTTCATTGGTAAATGACTTGACAACCCGGATGCCCGCCAGTGTATCTTCAACCTGGGCATTGATGTCGCCAATCCGATCCTTGCTGATTCGGTTCGCCGTATTCATCCGTCTGGTGAAGTAAAACGCATAAATGGTCATCACTGGCAAAAAGAGAAAGATGATCAGTGTAAGATTGACATTGATAGTCATCAGGAGCAGAAACGTGCCGATGAACTTCAAAACGGCAATGGCAAGGTCTTCGGGGCCATGATGATAAAACTCGGAAAGCCAGAATAGATCATTGGTGAGCCGAGTCATCAACTGGCCTGTTTTTTGTTCATCATAAAAACTGAACGACAGCTTTTGATAATGCTCAAACAACTCACTCCGCATATCGCTTTCCATCATCGCGCCCATCATGTGCCCCTTGTAATCGACAAACGTATTCGCCAGTGTGTAAACCACAACCAGGATAAGCATCACAATGCCCATCGCATAGATTTGACTGAGCGCATCGGGGGCGTGGTCTTCTAACACGTTTTTTGTGATGTAGCGGGTACACAACGGGAATATCAGGGTGATTGCCGAAACGATGAATGCACAAATCAGGTCGGCAAAGAGCCAGCCCAGATACGGCTTATAGTAGGACAAGAATTTCCTGCTGCGAGAATTCACTGTATTGCTCCTCAACCACACTGCTGCCAAAATACCAGAAAAGCGGCACTACTCCGCTGAATGCTCAGAGATGGCAGAAAATACAGTGATCAGGGTGAGAATTATTCAACCAGACAGCACGCGACTACCACCTCACAGGATGAGGGGCACGCCTGGTCAAACTGATGCTAAAGGAGGACGCAACGCAAACGAAGAAGGCTATCCCGCGGATTTTAGCTCCGCTCTGGATAATGCCTCAGCGCAGTGGAAGACAGGCGTACCTGTAGTAATCTGATGGAAGACACGATGCACCTCTCCTTTCCACATATTTGTACGATAAGGGGCATCATAACATCAAAAGGGCTTTCTGGCAAGCAGAAAAGGTCAATTTTTCACCCTATCCGCGCCCGTTCCACAGTGCTAAAATGAACCGTCCTGTTCGGCAAATTTTAGTCGCGGAGGCCATTTGCAGCCAAATTCCTCAGCGCAATCCTCTCATACCGATTTTCACTGGTTGTACAAGTTTATAAAGGCGCACTGGCGCACGACGGTTGGGGCGCTGCTGTGCGGCGTCGTTGCCGGGATCACCACCTCGGCGGGTTCGTATCTGGTGGGCGTCATCATCGATCATGTGCGGAATGGGGTTGTCCTCAGTGAACTGGCTGGTTATGCGGCCATGCTGGTTGGCCTCACGGCACTGGCAACACTGGCCTTTTATGGTCAGCGGCAGCTTAGCGGTTATGTGGCCGTTGCCGTTCACAGCGATGTGAGCCAATCGCTGTTTGATAATCTGCTCACGCTCGATCAGGGTTTTTATCAGCGTTACGCAACGGGTGATCTGATTTCGCGCGTATTCAGCGATGTTGATCTGATCTGGCGCTTGCTGGCCTTGACGATCACGCGCTTAGGCAGCGCCGTTTTTACGCTGATCGTCACCTTTGTTTTGCTGGCAACCACTCACTGGCCGCTGACGCTGTTCGTTTTCGTGATCCTGAGCATTTCGGCGGCGATCCAAATGCGCGTCGGGCGGCTGCTTGCACCCGTGTTCGAGAAGGTGCAGGAGCAGGAAGGCGCAATGACGGCATTGGTGCAGGATGCCTTCAACGGTGTTCAGACCATCAAAACGTTCGGACGTGAGTCGGGCGTGTCCGCGCTATACCGTGCCCGCAATATCGAGTACCGCCGCCGCTGGCTGTACTTCACGCGCCGTAACGAACCGATTGGCATGGTGCCGAACATGATCAGCGAATTGACGACGGCACTGGTCGTGTTGTTCGGCGGGATTCTGGCGCTCAATGGCACGCTGACGCTGGGTAACTTCGTGCAGTTTTTGATCTATTTGGGACTGATCAGCAGTTCCCTGTTGCAGCTTGGCACGATCTATCAACGCATCCAACAGGCATGCGGCGCGCTGACCCGCCTAGACCCAATTTTAGAGCCGCCGCAAATCCTCGATTCGCCCGATGCCGTATCATTGCCCAACCCGCGCGGCGAGATCACTTTCGAGAATGTCGGCGTCAAGATTGATGACCATTGGCTGCTGCGAAATGTCTCATTAACGATCCCGGCGGGTACGACACTGGCCTTTGTTGGCCCGACAGGCTGCGGTAAGACGCTGCTCGTCAGTTTATTGGCGCGCGTTCTCGATCCGACTGAAGGCCGCGTTTTGCTGGATGGAATCGACGTGCGAAAGATTCATCTGCCCGATCTCCGCAAAGCGATTGCTTATGTACCGCAATCGACGTTTCTGTTCAGTTTGCCGCTGCACCGCAACGTTCGGATGGGCGGCACGGATATTGATGATGATAAACTCGATCAGGCGATTCACACGTCGCGCGTCAGCAACGATTTGCCGCAGCTTCCCAACGGGCTGGAAACGATGGTCGGTGAACGCGGCGTGATGCTTTCCGGCGGGCAAAAGCAGCGAGTCGCTATCGCGCGGGCGATTGTCCGTGAGCCAGCGATTCTGGTGCTGGATGATGCGCTGTCCAGTGTCGACACGCAAACCGCTGCTGATATTCTGGCTGATCTGCGACAGATTTTGAAAACACGTACCAGTTTGATCATCGCCCATCGCATCGCCACCGTAAAAGATGCAGATCGAATCGTGCTGATGAATGAAGGGCAAATCGTGGCGCAGGGCACGCACGCCAGCCTGATCACCGAAAACGAATCGTATGCACGGATGGTTGAGCGTGAAATGTTGACCGAAAGTACCGAAAACGAGGAAGCAGCATGATCCAGTCGGTTGCAAACTCTGCAAAATCCTCTAAAGCGTCACCACGCCTGGTCAGCGATAGCCGTTTGTTACGATTGTTGTGGCGCTTCGTGCAACCCTATTGGCGGCGTTTGTTGAGCGTATTTGTGTGCCTGCTGGCTGTGACCGGGCTATCGCTGCTGCCGCCGTACCTGATTCAACGTGCGGTAGATGGCCCGATTCGTAATCAGAATATATCCGGGCTGATCCCGTATGGAGTTGCTTACTTTGTAGCGATTTTGGCGACGTTCGTGCTGCGCTTCGGCTACACCTATTTGCTGCAAACGGTTGGGCAGAACGCGCTGATGAACCTGCGCCAAACGCTCTTTGAACACATCCTGAAACAGGATATGCGCTTCTTCAACACAACGCCCGTCGGCCAATTGGTATCGCGGCTGAGCAACGACATCGACGCTCTGACTGAACTACTCTCAACGAGTATCGTCATGGTTGCCAGCAACCTGATCAACCTGATCGGGATTATCGTCGTGATGCTCCTGCTCAACTGGCGATTGGCGCTGCTTGGCCTTTCGGTCTTGCCGATCATGTTGGGCACGACGGTATATTTTCGGCGGCGCATTCGGCTGGCCTCGGCGGACTGGCATCGCATCGTTGGCGACTACCTGGCTTTTCTGAACGAACAATTTGGCGGCATGTTGATCGTTCAGCTATTCGGGCGGCAAGCGATCAGCCGTACCGAGTTTGCCCAGGTGAGCGGCGCGTATCGCACAACCCGCTTGATCACCCGCGATCAATACACGTTATACGGCGCGGCGCTGCAAATGCTGACGGCGTTCGGGTTAGCGGCTGTGCTGTATGGCGGTGGCGCGGGCGTATTGGCGGGCTGGGCAACACTCGGCATGTTGATCTCGTTCATCCAGTATACGCAGCGCAGCTTTGATCCGATTTTGCAGCTTTCGGAACAGTTCGCGCAGATTCAAACGGCACTGGCGGCGGGTGAGCGCGTGGCGTCTATGCTCGATGTGCAGCCGACGCTCACTGATGCCCCTCAACCCGCCAACATCGATCACTTCAAAGGCGCGATCACCTTTGATCATGTCGAGTTCAGCTATGATCCGGGAACGCCTGTCTTGCGCGATGTGCAGATCGAAATCCCTGCCGGGCAGTCGGTGGCGATTGTTGGCGCAACCGGGGCGGGCAAAACGTCACTGGCCGGGCTGCTCTCCCGCTTCTATGATGTCGAAAGTGGCCGCGTGCTGCTGGATGGAATCGATATTCGCCAGATCAGTCAATCCGATTTGCGCCGCTATGTCACCGTTGTGCCGCAAAACCCATACTGCTTCAATGGCACGATTGCCGATAATCTGCGCCTGTTCAACGACTCGATTACGCATGATCAGATCGTGGTGGCGGCGCGCACAGCCTGTGCAGCGCGTTTCATCGAAGCCTTACCCGGCAGCTATGACTACGAACTGTTTCCGGGCGGGGGCAATCTGTCGCAAGGACAGCGTCAGCTTTTGGCGTTGGCACGCGCCTTGATTCACAGTCCGCAGGGCATTCTGGTACTGGATGAGGCAACCAGCAACATTGATACCGAAACCGAAGAAGCCATTCAGCAGGGTTTGCGCCAAACGCTGCATGGGCGTACCAGTATCGTGATCGCGCATCGGTTGAGTACCGTCCGTGAGGTAGATCGAATCCTGGTATTGCAGCGCGGTCAGGTGATTGAGGATGGCACATCCGAACAATTGCTGGCGAAGGACGGCATTTATACGAAGTTGTACCGCCGTCAATTCGTGGAAGAGACGCCGGAAATCGAGTCACGCGCGGCGCGTTAGAGATTAGCCGTCAATCTCTGGAATACGTTCGTCTTCGTATTTTTCGATCAGTGTGCTAATCACATCCATCAGAGAGGCCAGCGCGTGGTTTTCGTCCTCTCCAACTTCGTCAATTAGTTGATCGAGGATGTTAACTAGGCACTGGTATTCTGCGTTTTGCTCAGATAACGATTCGTTCATGGTAGCAGCGTTAAAGCTAAGCAGTGTTGAGGCCGAAAAATCGGAAAGTCGCGCCGATCAAGCGTGTAGACATCCGTAATATTCAGGCGTTCTGAAACAGCCATGATCGCCGTGTCCACAAAATCAAAAGCACTGTCTTCGTACTGCTGCATGATCTGGCTCATGCGTGCCAGGTCTGCGGTTAATGCCTCAATTTGAAAAGCTGAGCTACGTAGCAGATCGAATGATTGCCGAGCCTGCCGATAGCCGATTCGCTCCGACATTAAATAAAATAATTCGGGCAATAGAGGTGCGACGATGACTCGCCCTCCACTCAATTCCCTCATTACCGTCTGAACGCGGCCATGATTGGGATCACGCGGGAAAGCAAGTGCCAAAAAGATATTGGTATCAATCAGGACGGCCATGACGTTTTTGATAATGGGCGGCCAGCGTTTCACGGGCGGTTGTGGATGCGTCATCAACGGTACTATCGGCGAATAAGTTAACGAATACTTCCAGCGGATCGGGCGGAAGCTGAACACTGCCCCGATCAACTTTCAGGCGCGGAATACCTTCAGGGTCAATACACCAAAATTGCTCATCCAGTTCAGCTTCGGTCAGGGCCAGGCGTGCGCTGTTCCCCACTTGCTGCCAGTAGGCGCGTGCCTTCTGATACAACTTTGGGCGCAACTCACGTAACCCGGCTAGATACCCAGCTTTATCATCAATGTCCTCTGGTATCGCTGCAACCAAAGGATAGCTATTTAGAAGTCTTTCTAAGATGGCTTCAACTGGCTGCTGCTCATATTGTGCCAGGTCTTGCAATCGCTCAGCCAGAGATCCGCTAATGACTAGATCGGCCATTTTCTACCACCTGCTATTCACTACCCCTCTATAATTATACCGCTCAATATTCCACTTAAGAAATGCAACTTAACACGGGGTTAGGCGTATAATACACAAAAAATAGTAAGGACACTGCCGATGCCTGATGATGCGCTCAAACATGAACTCATTCGCGCACAAACTGAAGCACGCCTCGATCCGATGCTGCGCCTTCGACGGCGGCAGTTTCTCTTGTTGGGAATGCTGCCTGTTTATTTTTTCCTGATGGGTATCACGATGGTTTTACGTGGTAGCGCCATTTATGACCTGCTAATGCCGTTGACTTGGGTTGTTTTCGTGCTACTTTTTATCCAGGTCGTGCGCTTCGCCATAGATTATCATCACGAAACGATTGTGCAGCGCGAAACGAAGAAAGCAATGGAACTCGAACGACTGCGCTTGTTGCACGCACTGGCCTATGCGGATGATGCCGTGACCATTGGCGAAAAGGCCAAGTATGGTGTTTCGCTCAGTGACGACGGCGAACTGAGCGGCGAAGACGAGGAAACGCAAGGCAAGCCATTGCGGCGAAATGTGGCTCATCAATAAAAAATTGGCCCATACAAACTTTCAGGCTGGCCTCAATGTTGCTCTTAGCGCGTCAGGAGGCTTACATGAAAACCAAATGGCTGCCGCTGATCATTTTATGCTGCGCTGCAATCGCCTGTAACCTGGGCACGAACCCGTATACTTCAACGCCCAATCCGCCTTATACGCCGTTCGTACCGACGGCTCAAAGCGACTCGGCTAATCAGGCGACGGCGATCATCGCTTCGGCAACCGCCGCCGCAGGTGGGTTATCGCCGGGTCTGGGCATCCCTGATGTAAACAGCACCCTTCCACCAACGAGGACGGGGGGCCTTTCTGATCCGATCAATTCGGCCACGACAGGCACGCCCATTCCAACCAGTGGGGCAGCCGTCAACCCGCAAATGCACAACGGCGTCAGCGCCATCGTGAACTGTGTCGGGCGTGATCCAATTGCGCTCCGAAGCAGCCCTACACGCGGCTCAACGATCAAAGCATCGCTTCAACCGCTCACCGTTGTTCAGGTGATCGGCGGTCCCGTCAGTAGCGAAGGCTTTACCTGGTGGCAGATCAAAACTCCCGCCGGGCTGGATGGCTGGTCAGTCGAATTTGCTGATAATCTGCCGGTACTGACGCCGGAGCAGTGCGGTTCGCGTTAGCGTTCAGCCGATGCTTTGGGCAGCACCCACCACACGGCTAATCGCGCCCCATTCTGGCAAGGTGAGCGTTTCGGCACGGCGCATCGGATCGACTCCGGCTTGTTCGAGCAGTGCGCCCGCTTCGGCGTGAGTCATGCCCATACCGGCGCTCATCGAATTTTTCAACTGTTTGCGTTTTTGGCTGAATCCAGCGCGTACCACTCGAAAAAAGAGCGCCTCATCCGGCACATCAAACAATGGTCGATCATAAACATCGATCCGAACCACCGCTGAGGCCACATCGGGGCGCGGCCAGAATGCCGCCGCTGCCAATCGAGTCACGATCTGCACTTTGCCGTAGAACTGCACACTAACCGTTAGCACGCTCATATCGCCCGGTTTGGCGACGAGCCGTTCGGCCACTTCCTGCTGAACGGTGATCACCAGACGACGCGGCTTGTGATGCACATCGAGCAGATGGCGCAAAATGGCGCTGGTGATGTAGTATGGCAAGTTGGCAACCACGCTGTACGGACTGGGGCCAACCAGTCCCGGCACATCCGTTTCCAGTATATCAGCGTGAACCAGTTCGACGTTTGGGCATTGGGCAAGTTCATCTTCGAGGATCGGGATCAGCCGATCATCCACTTCAACGGCGATCACGCGCTCGACTGCGTTCGCCAATCGCAGCGTGAGCGCCCCTAAACCCGGCCCCACTTCCACAACCGTGTCATCCGGCATCAATTCCGCCGTTGTGATGATCTTTTCAAGCGCGTTCGGATCGTGCAGAAAGTTTTGTCCCAGGCTTTTTTTGGGATCGAGTTCGTGCGAATCCATCAGGTGTTTTGGATTTGTCATGGTTGTTCCTCCGGCAGCGGCGGGATTTGAGCGGGCGCAGGCGCAAGCAGGTAAACATCAACGCTGCCTGACCATTCCTGGTAATCGTTATCGCTGTAACCCAGGTCAATCACACGCCCTTTGACACCGCCGCCCGTATCGCCCGCTACCGCTTCGCCATAATTTGGGATGTACAATGGTGTGCCAAGTGGAATCAGTGCCGGATCAACCGCAACAATACCTTTCCGCAATTTCTGACCACTAGCCGTGATTCCATACAGCGGATCCACAGCCGCCGTGCCTGTCGAGGACGGTTTGTAGGAGGCCGCGCGCATTTTGATCACGCGCCAATAGTGCAGTGTGCCGTTAGGCGTCTCTAACGTTTTGATCGTGACGCGCGTGCCAATTGCATCAATCTCATCATGCGGCGGCTGAACTGCCCAGCTTTGCGGCGCGGATCGGCTCACTTCGACGCCATCTTCACGCCGTACCCGCACATGGACTTCCTGAACGCCGGCTTGCCCCGCCTGAATAACGCGGCGCATGTCTAAATCGAGCGTCGAATCGGACTGCGTGATATGTTTGAAGGGTAGTTCGGTACGCTGCACCTCGTCGGCTTCGCTCACGCGCGTGACATGAATAGTCATCTCCGGTTTGATCGGTTGATCTGGCAATGGATCACTGCTATCCAAGCCAACCAGCGCGATTCCACTTTCGGCCAATGCGGCACTGATCGTTTTGCCGTGTGTGCGCGTTACCAGTGTTCGGCCATCTACCCGAATCGTGATTGGTGTTGAACGCTCAATCGTGATCGTCGTGTCATCACTAAGCGCCATACTTGGGTCGGGCATGACCGAATCGGCCACATAGAGCGCGATCTTCGCTTCGGCTAAGGCTTCGCCAACGGTGCGCGCGGCTGTAAGCAGATCGCGGCTTTGAGTATTGTCGATCAGTTTGATGGTTCGGGCGCGCACGACGCGGATATAACGCGGCGTGGCGGGGTCATCGGTGTCAAATATGTCGTGTTCGGCAAGTGTGATGTTGTTTTCAGCCAGGATGTCTTGCGGGGCAGTCTTATGAGTCAGGACGCGCTGTGTTTGGCCGTCAATCTCAATCAGCACCGGATGTGCTTTGGCGACGCTGATGATCATCCCGGCGCGAATGGGTGAATCAAGGCCGGGTGAAACCACGTCCTCTTTTTCGAGGTAAACGCCTGCTTCGCTGAGCAGTGCCCGCACGTTGGTTTGATGTGTACGAGTCGTCACGCGCTGATCGTCCATGCTGACCACAACACTTTGCGCGCTGACCACATATAAGCCAGCCGCAATCAATGCGGCAAATACGATTAAGACCGTGATCAGAATTGGGAGTGGAGACGTGGTGGGGCCGCCATAACCACGCGCCGAGCGTCGCTTTTGCACGCCAGCCAGCCCCTTTCGTTTGATAACATTAAAAGTGAAACGTTCTATCGAGTGAGATGAGACCAGGTTAGCTTGCGAACCCGGGGTGTCCTCTTAGGGATGCTGCCGTTAAGCTCTGACCCGGTTCGAAGTCTTCCGCACCGCAAGGCCTGGCCCCATCTCACTCGGTAGAACGTAGGGCAGTCATCTTAACAAAAATCGACGCGCTTGTCAACGTTCAGAGCGCCCCTGGAATCACATAGAAGGCCAGCGCAATGATCAAGTAGACGGCCAGCAGTTCCGCGCCTTCCAACCAGTTTGATTCGCCATCCTGGGAGACAAGCATCGCTACTACAGAAGCAGTTGCCAACGCAATCAACTCATAACGATTGAAGACGAGCAGCAATGGTTTGGGGAACAGCAAACTGATAAAAACGAGTACCGGGGTGACAAACAATGCTATTTGCAAACTTGAGCCGAGTGAAATACCCAGGCTTAAATCCATTCGGTTCTTGAGCGCGACTTGTACCGCTACAACGTGTTCGGCTACGTTGCCAATAATCGGGATGATAATGATGCCGACGAAAAATTCCGAAAGCCCTATTTGCTTGACGACGGGTTCAACCGTGCCGACCAGTGTTTCACTCATCACCACAATTGCAATCGTGGCACCGACTAACATTAATGCAGCATTTCGCAGCATGGTTGAAGTGACAGGTTTATGCGGCGCTTCCTCGGCCTCAATGGGTGATGTGAATGGATGACGCAGCGAATAAATAATCGTCAGGGCATACAGAACGATCATCACGGCGGCGATTCCGACACTGAACAACAATTCACGGTGCGTACCGACATCAATGGCATCGTGGCCTAATACTGCTGGATCAAACAGGGATGGAATTGCCAGTGCCAGGAAGGCCAGGATCACCAATGTCGCGTTAAGTGATGCAGTGCGCCGCTCGAAGTTTTGCTGACCGTGCCGCAAGCCCCCGACCAAAATACTGGCACCCATCACCAACAGCAGATTGCCCAACACCGATCCGACAATCGACGCGCGAACCAGTTCTACCAGCCCTTCTTTGAGCGCAAAAATGGTGATGATCAGTTCCGCCGCATTGCCAAGTGTAGCATTGAGCAGCCCGCCAATTTGTGGACCCGTCTTTTCGGCAATGGTTTCGGTTGCGCCGCCGATCAAACTCGACAGGGGAATGATCGCCAGACCGCTCAACGCGAACACGAGTACATCACCCATCGCGGCGGCGCGGGCGGCTAATGCCAGCGGAATACAGATCAACAGCAGGTTTAAGTTCAGAAAACGCGATAACTTGAAAGTGTTTGACGAGTCGGATTGCACGGCTCACTCCAATGTGGTGAAAATTTCAGAAAGTGAAAACGGCGGTTTAAGTTTGAAGCCACGCTGCGATAAGCTGCTGCGTGCTTTCAAAGGCCAATGTGGGTATCTCGTTCCGGCCAAACCAGCGCGCATCGTCGGCATCATCTTGCGCGGCCAGTGTGCCACCGATCACCTGCGCGCAATAAACAATTGTGATCGTCGGCGCATGGAAGTATACGCCGATCAGCCCGGTAACTTCAACCTGTAAGCCTGTTTCTTCGGCAACTTCACGAATGACTGCTTGTCCGGGGTCTTCACCACGATCCACGTATCCGGCGGGCAGCGCCCACAAGCCCTTTTGCGGATCGACGCCGCGCTGTACCAACAAGACCTGTGCCGATCTATGCACGCCCCGTTCGATAAAAGCCGCCGCTGCTACTTTCGGATCGTCAAAATGCACATAGTCGCAGTTGGGGCACACCCGGCGCGTTCTGCCAAAGCGATCCTGGTCAACAACGGCGTGACCACAGCGCGGACAAAAATTGATCGGGATCATCGACTGAAAAGTATTCTCAACAGCCGCGCGAAAAAGTTAATGATCGTCAACAGAAGGGATCGGTCAGAGATGGCATTGTCGGCGCTGCCGGATGCCTGTGCGACTGCTGCAACCGTCGCCGTCGTCAGCATTCGAGGCGCAGCACTTGTCGCTTGCACAATGGCGGGCGGGATCGTCGTGACACCATCACTGGGCGTGTTGCCATTGGATGGCGCAATCGGGGCCGCCGCGCCCGCATTAACCGCCTGTGTCGCAGCCATCGTTCCGCTTTGCTTGTTCGTTGGCGATTGCAGTGCAGTCGCGGTGGCTAATTGCGTGGCTTGGGCGAACAAGGCCGCCAGCGTAGGTGGTGCTGTCGGGCTGATTGCCAATGGCGTAGCTGCTGCCAACAGAATGCTTGCGGTTGCTGTTGGTTCGGCGGCAATTGACTCGCTGGCGGCTGTTGCCAGTTTTGCCGCAGATGCGCTTCGGGATGGCACAACGGTTGACAACCCGGCAACAGCCGCACCGCCCGCTGTCTGGCCTGTTTGTCGGTTTGTGCTATTGACTAGCACCGCTACTGAAATCACCAACAAGATCGCGGCCAGGCCTGCGCCAAGTTGCAGCCAGCGAACGGGCAATCGTGCAGGTCGCCGTCCGTATAATGCCGGGTCAAGTGTGAAATTTCGGGGCGGGGCAAGCTGCGGCGCGGCCTTCAAGATTACGGCCATGCGCCGCAAATCATTGAGTGCCGTTTGCAAAGCTGGTTCGCGCGCCAATCGCCCCTCAAACGCGGTTCGTTCCGAGTCACTTAGCGCGCCGTCCAGATAAGCTGAAAGCAGTTCTTCATCGACTGGCGACATGCCAGGAAAATCCTTCTTTGATCACGTTCTCTGATTCTTCAAACGATAGGCATCTGGCAAAAGTTCCTCAGCAGCGCGTAAACAATCACGCAATCGCTGGCGGGCACGGCTCAAGCGCGACTTAACGGTACCGAGCGATGCACCCGTGATCCCGGCGATGGCCTGATAATCGTAGCCCTGCACATCGCACAAGACGGCCACTGTCCGCTGATCGAGGGGCAGATCATCCAGACAGGTTTGAATGGCGCGATTGAGTTCACTGCGCTGCGCTGCACTTTCAGGGCTTTCCGCCGCGCTCACCCAGCGGATTTCGCTATCTGCATCATGGTCAGGCTGGTCAAGCGAAAGGGTTGGCCGACGTTTCAGGCGGCGCAGTTCGTCATAACAAACGTTCGTCGCAATCCGCATCAGCCACGCCGCGAAACTGCCTTCTCGAAACTGTCCCAGGTTCTTATAGGCGGCAATGAACGCTTCCTGGGTTGCATCAGCGGCAGAGTCGGTATCACCCATCAGCCGATAGGCGAGGTTATAGACGCGCGTCTGATAGGTCAGCACAAGCGTGTTGAACGACTCGACTTTGCCCTGTCTTGCTTCGCGGATCAGTGCCATTTCATCCATAGCTGCTAATCTTAGCCGAAAGCCCGTCGGATCGCACACACTATGCGCGAATACGTTACGGCAACGCCCGTCTGACACAGGCCGCCGCACGCTTGTTTATCCTCTATAATGATCACCAACTGATGGGAAATGCTGCCCTTGTCCATTCGACGCCCGATTCTACTGCTTATCGCTATCCTGTCCGTGATCTTGCCACAAACCGCTCATGCTCAGGGCGACGTTACGATAGGCGCTGTCGATTTCGCCAAATTGAGCGATCAGATCGACAACTATTTGCAGGTGCAAAAGTTCGTCCCTGGCACAACGCGACAAGGCGGAGTCTATGTTGCCGATCTGAAATATGGTCAAACCCTGACGATCAACCCGGATGTGATATTCAGCGGCGTGAGCATGACCAAGATCGCTGTGTTGTTGGCGGTCTACCACGAATTTCCTACGCCGCTCGATCAACCGACGGCGATTCTTGTGGCAAAGATGATGCTGTGTAGTGATAACGCCGCAACGAACGCGCTGATGAAAATGCTTGGCAAAGGCGATATTGAAAAAGGCGCGGCACTGGTCACATTTGTGGTTGATTTATTCAGCGAGGGCAAACGCTCTTTCTTATTGCGTCGTGCTTATTCTGATGATGGCACACCTACCATTACCGGAGGTTCGGTTGATCTGCACAGTGCCGATGCTGATCCATATAATCAGGTCTTACCTCAAACATTGGGAGAATTGTTGGCGCGTATCTATCACTGTGCCCAGAGCGAAGCCGAAAACAACAGCACTGATGGCTTTTATGGCTTGCCAACGACGGCGGGCTGTCGCCATATGCTGCGCCTGATGCGTGCCAACCACATTGGCGCATTGATCGAAGGCGGCGTTCCTGCCTCGGTAAAAATCGCCCACAAACAGGGTTGGAGCGACGATACACATGGGGACGTGGCGATCATCAACACGCCCGGCGGTGATTATGTGCTGGTGATCGCGCTGCATCAACGTACATGGCTCAACTACAAAGGCTCATTTCCGGTAATGGCCGAAGTATCACGCATGGTGTACAACGCCTACAATCCCAAAGCATCATTAACAGCCATTCGTTCGCAGCCGATCCCGAAAGAATGCCCGCTCGATCCAGCCGTGATCGCCGATTTGCAAGATGCGAACGCACCGCCGCTCTGATTTTACGATCTGCCTGTCAAGCCGCTGAGCAGGCTCACCCCGGTACGGCGTTTCTCAGTCGTGACGGGTTCTGGCGTTTCAGTGGCTATTGCCGCTGCTGTCAGTTCGGCTTCGGGATCGCGGAACTGCATGTGATATAGTTTCGCGTACAGGCCGTTGATTGCCATCAACTCGTCGTGGGTGCCTAGTTCAACGATCTTGCCATGATCCAGCACAATGATTCGGTGCGCGATCTTGATCGTACTCAGGCGGTGCGCGATGATCACCGTTGTGCGCCCCTGCATCAACCGATCCAACGCTTCCTGAACCAGTTCTTCCGATTCGCTATCGAGCGCGCTGGTCGCCTCATCAAGCAGCAGGATACGCGGGTCTTTCAGGATTGCGCGGGCAATCGCCACTCGCTGACGCTGACCGCCGCTCAACTTGACGCCGCGCTCACCAACGATGGACGAATAGCCATCGGGCAGCACCATAATGAAATCGTGTGCGTTGGCTGCTTTTGCCGCTTCAATGATCTCCGCTTCGGAGGCTTCGAGACGGCCATAGGCAATGTTTTCACGGATCGTGCCGCCAAATAGCAGCGTTTCCTGTGGCACAATGCCGATTTGCGCGCGCAGGCTGTTCTGAGTCACGCTGCGGAGATCACTGCCGTCGATGCCCACTTTGCCGGATGTTGGATCGTAGAAACGCGGAATCAGGTTGAACATGGTGCTTTTGCCTGCGCCGCTTGGCCCAACCAGCGCCACGATCTCACCCGGCGCAATATCTACTGAGATATTTTCCAGCACGGCGATCCGGTTATCGTAGCTGAACGAGGCGTTATCGAACGTGATGCGTCCCTGAATCGCGCCTAATGTTTTGGCATCCGGCGCATCCTGAACGCTGGACGGCGTATCCAAAATCTCGAACACGCGCCGAACCGCGCCCAGTGCTTCGCGCGTTTGACCGTATAAGCCAGCCAGCCCGCCCAGGTTGGCCGCAACCGTGATACCGTAGATCAACATGGTGCTGATCGTCGCCAGTGACAATCGTCCAGCGATCACTTCACGCCCGCCGAACCACAGAATCGCCGCAATCGCCGCGAAGCCCAGGAACGACATCAGCGATCCGAAGCCAGAACGATAGACCGCCAAGCGCATAGCCGCTTTCAGCGTGCGCGTGATGGCAGTTGTATAGCGGTTGATCTCGTAGGACTCGCGGGCAAAACTTTTGACGACGCGAATACCCTGTAGACCTTCATCCAGTGTAACCGTCGAGTTTGCCAATTCATCCTGGACGCGCGTACTTAAATCCTGGAATGAACGGCCAAAGACAATCGCCACTACCGCGATGATTGGCACCAGAATCAGGATGAACAGTGACAGATTCGGGCTGAGGACAACCATCAGCACGATAGAACCGACCAGCGAAAATATCTGGCCGAGCAACTGCGTGACAGTATTGACCAGTACATTACGCACCAGACTCACATCGCTGCTAACGCGCGACACGAGTTCCCCGATGCGGCGGTTGGCATAAAATTCAAGGGAAAGCGATTGCAAATGGGCATACAGCGACGTTCGCAACGCAACCAGTATATGCTCACCGATGAATGCCAGATTGTAGGATTGAATGAATGAAAAGAAGCTGGAGAGCAGGAAAATTCCAACGAGTCCGCCCGCCACTGAATCAAGAAGCGACTGGTTGTAAGGTGGGTTTAACACTGCACCAAGTAACTGACCAATCACCAGCGGAAAAGCTAACCCAGTAGCACTGTAAGCGATTAAGGCCGCCAATGCTAGTGCCATTCGTACCCAGTAGGGGCGTAGATAGCTAAACAAACGTCCCAAACTGATTGGGGTATCAGGAGTTTCGATCACTTCCGAGGACGGCGCACGGCTTCGACTGCGACGACCAAATGCCATAGTAGAGTGTCCTTATGCGTGTTGTGAAATTATACACAGACTACGCAAAGGCAGGCGCAGAGTTGCAGTATCATCATAAGGGTTGCCAGGCATATCCTGGCAACCCTTATCTATTGAGGCCGAAAAGCCTTAGCGATAACTTAGTCGAAGCGCCCCGTCGAGTCATCGGCGGCAGTCGGCGCTGTGGGCTTGCTCACAATCACACCGCTTACATTCAGTGGTTGTGTGATGTCCTGATGCCCGGTGGTTGATGGCTGTGTACCCATGACCCAGTGCCCGGATAGCGGAATTTTGTTGCCACCTGCTGACCCAAAAACGAACTGAGAATCGGGCGGTGAGGCGGGTGGTACTGACGTTGGATTGGCTGATGAAACATAGTTCAGCAGCGAGAAACGCCCCATACTCACATCGTACACGCCAACTCCACTCTGACCCGCGCCTATCCAATCACCCGAAAAGGGTATGCTGCCGGGCGATCCAAACACCTGATTGGATGTTGAAAACTGTAGGCAGAATACATTTGGACCCGGTGCAATCCCGTTACAGGACAGACTGGTCAGGAAGAAACGACCATTACTTGGATCGTAAACCCCGGCAGTATCC
>JBBSEU010000086.1:0-19835 GCA_038239365.1 Aggregatilineales bacterium | reverse complement strand
TTCCGGCGCAGGAAATCACTGAGACGGTCAATGACCGTGACAGTCACCACAATGATGATGACCACTCCCAACAGCCTGTCGAACTGAAATAGCTGCGTGTACTGGTAGATCAAAATACCAACACCGCCCGCGCCGACAATGCCCAAAATCGTGGCGGCGCGCACGTTCGCTTCAAAGCTGAGGAGTGAATAGGAAATAATAACGGGCAAGGCTTGCGGGATGACGCCGTGAAAGAAGGCTTGCAAGCGATTTGCGCCCGTCGCACGAATGGCTAAGACTTGCTGCGGATCAATTGCTTCGATAGCTTCGGCGTACAGCTTGCCCTTCGACCCGATCCCGGCGAAGCCCAGCGCCAATACACCGACAAACGGCCCCAGCCCGACTGCCGAAACGAAAATCAAGGCGATAATCAACTCGGGGATGGCGCGTATCGTGTTGAGCAGCAGGCGCGTTCCCTGGTAAACGACCGGGTTTGGCGACGTGTTCCGCGCAGCCAGCAAACCGAAGGGCAGCGAAATAAGCACACCGAGCAGCGTTCCGATAAGCGCCATCTGGATCGTTTCGATGACGTACTTCAGCGCCAACGGGTAAGTGATCGTTGTGCCCGCAACCATCATCTCTTTGTATTCATACTGCGCCGGGAACATCCCCCGCAAAAAGTCGAAAATGGCGATCAACGGCGGTTTGCCGCGCGTGATCTGCTCCACATCGGGCAACGTGCCGCTAAGACACCACAGTATGACCAGCAAGACGACAGCGGTAATCAAAATCCCCCGCAGACCGGGCGTCGGGATTGGATTCAGAAAACGTTCGCGGAGCAGTTCGGGGCGCGGCAGCGCCTGACCCGACTGGTTGGTTTGAGCGTTGCTAAAGTCGGTCATCGCGGAGGTTGCCTCAATTGATCACGTTCGCCAGACCGGAGGCGGTCAGCGTCGAAGCGGGCTTATCGAAGTGGTAAATGCGGTCAATCGCGGAGTCGTCAAGTTCACCGGGCTTGCCATCGAACACGACTTTGCCCTGTGCGATGCCGACGATCCGATCACAAAATTCCTTCGCCAGATCGACTTGGTGCAAGTTAATGATCGTCAGCACGTCGTCTTCGCGGCTCACCTTCGCCAGATCGCTCATCACCTGCCACGACAAGCCGGGATCGAGGCTGGCAACGGGTTCATCGGCCAAAATCAGTTTGGGCTGCTGGGTCATGGCGCGCGCAATCGAGATACGCTGCTTTTCACCGCCCGACAGCCGATCTGCCCGGAATCCGGCGCGATGCAGCAGGTTTACTCGTTCCAGGTTTCGCACAGCGATTTCACGATCCGCGCGACCAAAATAGCCCACCAGCGGCCCGATCCCGCCCAGATAGCCCAATCGCCCGGTAAGGACGTTTCGCATGGCGGAGACACGCTCTACCAGGTTGAATTCCTGCCAGATGAAGCCGATCTGACGGCGCACACGCTGCAACTGCAATTCGCTCATGGCGGTGATCTCGTCACCATCCAGTACGATTTGCCCGGCGGCGGCTTTTTGCAAGCCATTAATACAGCGCAAAAGCGTGGATTTGCCCGCACCCGAACGCCCGATCACGGCAATAATTTCGCCCTTTTCGGCCTTAAAGGAAACCGATTTGAGGGCTTCATTGCCGTTTTGATAAATAACCTGCAAATTGCTTATCGACAGCATGAGGCAGCTTTTCCAATAACCCAGGTGAGCTAATGGAAAATAACCTCACGACGCTAAGGGAGCGTTGTAACGACGTTAAGTCTGTGCGATCTTCTTGCGAAATGATTTAACAGATTTGATGAGAAACCTTAATGAAAGTGAGGAGCGTATACTAAATTCTTTTACCGATCAATCCATTCAAAGGCGGGTCGGGCAAGCCGCGACCCCTACATCGGCAGCACGTTGCCTAGGGGCGATGGCTTGCCTCGCCCGACTCTATAACGGCTCATTCAGATCGTTGGTCAAAACGACACGGAAACCCACATCGTCATAGCGCAGTTCGGGCGAGTAGCCGAATGCCACCTGCACCGGCACATCGCTGCCCCGCCGTCGCCATGAGCCACCGCGCAGCAAACGCGGTTCGCGCCCGGTAATGTCGTCGTCGCGGCGCTCATCTCGTTCGGTCAGCGTCCATTCCCAGACGTTTCCGGTCATGTCCTGTGCCCCGATGGGGGATTGACCAATCGGGTACATGCCAACGGCGGTAGAGCGCCCCAATGCACTATCATCGGTATTCGCAAAAGCCGGGTTGAAGTCCGGCCCCCAGGGGTAGTGGTACAAGGTTTGCGTGCCGAGTGCCGCCGCCATCCATTCATTATCGGTGGGCAGCCGCACCCGTGAGGCGATCAGCCATTCGCGCGTTTTGAGGCGGCCTTCTTTACGTCGTTCGGCGTCACCTGAATGCGCCGTTTTCAAGACAAGAGGTCGCGCACGCCCCTGACGCATCCGTTCCGCTTCCTCGAAGTTGCTGATCAGCTTGACTTCGGCTTCGATCCGTTCGGGTTTAAGCTGACAGGCCAGCAAAATCGCTGCCAATACCGATTCCAGATCGTCCATAATTTCCTGATGAATCAGGTACAGAACGCGGTGTTCGCCAATATGGGTGGTGATCACTTTTTCGACGCCAAAATTCAGGCCGGACACAGATTCAGCGCGCACGTCCAAACCCAGCAGCGAATGTTGGGAGAAAAAGTTCACCATCGTATCGGTGAACGGGATGCTGTAGCGGTGGACGAAGGGTAGCCCGGCCAACCGCTGCTGTCGAAGGCAAACCCACAGGCGGCGCTCTGGATCAGGTTCACGCTGGATTTCGTCGGCCAACGTGACAATCGTATGCCGTGCCAGCCGGAGCATGGCCGTTCGCACGTCCATAATGCGTGGCGGTGTGGGCAGCGACACCACAGGGGCTTCATGGCGGAAGGGCGCACGCGGCGCGACTTTGACGCCTGTCTGTGGGTTCAGCGCGTTCACGATTGCCAGCACGCCCGAACGATTCAGCCTCGGAACGATTGACGTTTCAGCGGTTTGAGCGGCTTCAAGAATCGGTTCAGGCATATCCGGGAACAACTTGTGAGTCAGCCAGCGACTAAAAGCCATCGCATCGTACCACGAGATGCTGTCGGCAGGGCAGTTCGTGATCGGGTTCACCTGCTGGCCGGGCGTACCCTGTCGTTCGGCCAACCCATCCCACCAGTGCGGATTGCGATAACCATCTTCCGCTTCCACGAAACTCCGATACTGAGCATAGGTGATCGGGTATTTGGAAATTTTGACGCCCATTTCCGGCACATCACACCAGACCACATCGGGCAAACCAGCGGCATTCAGCCCAACACCCGGACGCGGATCGCCGATCTGCGCCAGCCAGTCGCCCAGGTCTGCCCGCCGCCAATGGGAAGTATTCGGGTCATCGAGCAGCCATTCGTATTCGGGGCGCGTGAAGTAGCGTTCGGCATCGGTGAGCGTCGGTTGCAGCCGCATAATCATCGACGCCGCTTTTTGCAGTTCGCCATGCCGCCACAGAATTGACGGATCATGACTGCGGCGTTCCCATTCGGCGGCATCGCGCTTTAGCTTTTGCAGCAGCTTCAAATCTTCTTTGGTGGCGTCGATCCAGTTTGCCAGTTTCGGCCACGAACGCAATAATGCTTCGTGCGCCACTTCGATGATCGCGTGGCCGTCTTTATCCCGATCCGTGACCAGTAACCGCGCCTGTACGAACGCTTTGAGAAAAGCCGCCGCGTTCTCATCACCCAGAAAGCCCGCTGCCAATGCGCGCTGCCGTGTGACCGCGCCCGTATTTTCATCGATCCCGACCAAGCGTTGAAAGACTGATGAGAGCGCCTCCTGTGCCGCTGGTTTGAGCATTTTGAAAGTTTGCTCAGCGCGCGTTTTGATCGCGCCCTGCACGTTGCCCAGTGCATCATAATCGGCATGGGTCAGCAGCTTTTCGTGCTTATTGACTTCGTAAAGCTGCTCAAGTGTGTAGGCCAGCAGCGCCAGTGCCCCCGAATCAGTGCCCGTATCAGCCAAAATGCGCTCTACCAACCCATTTTCAAAGCTGATCCCGGCGCGTTCGGCGGGGCGGCGGATCATCTCCGAGAGTGCCATTTGGTTCGGCGCGGGCAGCATGTAATGGCCTTGCAACAGTTCGATCAGGCCGGGCACATTGAAACAGTTCTCATAAAAATCGGCGCGCAGCGTGATGATCGCCCGGACACGCTCCGACTCCGCAATGTGTTGCAGCATCTCGACAAATTGCACGCGCAGATCATCACGATTGACCAGCGTGAAAATTTCCTCGAACTGATCGATGAACAACAGCACGCACGCCCCCGCCGGACGCTTCGCCAGTGCCTGTTCGCACAAACTATCCAGCAGGAGCGGATACTCGGCCAGGCGCAGCGCCAGGTAATCTTCATTCGCCAGTTCAGGCAGTTTATCGATCAACGTCGGCACGAACGCCGCGAACGGATCGCCATTGCCCGCGCCGCCCGGCGTGAAGCGAACCGTTATCCAGTTGCGGCTGCCTTCAATATCGCCACCTTTGGTCAGTCGCGGCAGCAGCCCTGCCCAGATGAGCGACGACTTGCCCGAACCAGACGCGCCCACCACCGCCAGAAAGCGGCGATTTGGCTCCATCAGCAGATTACCCAGTTCGTTGATCTCCCGGTTGCGGCCAAAGAAGATCGTGGACTGTTCCGTTTTGAAGGGCACAAGGCCGGGAAATGGCGATCCTTCCCAGGGTGGTTCGCGCCACCACAACTCGACTTTGCCCTGTTCGCGCTCCTGGATTCTGAGCAGAGACAACAATCGTTTCAGGCTGCGCGCTGCATAGAGCAGCGTCACGATGCGCTGCTGTCGGCTGTCGGTGCGACTGCGCCGCGTGACGAGCGTGCCAACAGTGGTCGTTGCCAGCCACCACGCCTGCTCAAAGTTTTCGACAATGCCCGGACTCGTCGCAAAATCATCAAGCAGCGCCCGCACATATTCACGAATCGGCTGGATGATGCGCCACGCCGATTGCACGCCAAGCCCCGGCGGATCGCCCTCTGGCAAAATATCGCTGCACAGGTAGTTGGTCAGGTTCAACCACTGCTGCCAGTTGCTATCGGGTCCCGAAGCAGGCAGGCAGCGCAGCAGCAAATCCAGTTCAAGATAGGCCAGATCGAAGAACGGCAGCCCCGCCGGATTGAATTGTGCGAAGTCGATCAGCCAGGGCAGTTCATCCGATAGATGCTCATCAGTCACGCGGCAGATGATGTTACCGCCGTGCAGATCGCCGTGTGTGGGCGTGCGCGGCGCGATGATCGGGTTGATGCCCTGCCACAGCGACTCATCCAGCATATAGGCGAACGGATTGGGCAGTTCGATATTGATGCCCGGCTTGAAACTGACCAGATAGTTATGGCGACTCGGCAGATCGTAGATCGAAACGCGCGCTTCGATCTCACTCAGCCGATCCTTGCCGCCCACATCGATCAGTTCACGGAACAACACCGGGATCGATTCGGGTTGGCTGCTCTCGGCCAGCGCGTCAGGCGTATGCCAGCACGCCCGAATCGCGCTCAGCAAATACTTGATCTGACCGACGATCTCCCCGACACTGAATGCGCCGCCCGCCGCCCCCTGCACGATCTGTCCCAGTGAGCGCGCTGTCATAGTGTTGTGCGCTGGTTGGTAAATGACCATGCTCCAGCCGTTGACCGGGCCAATCGGGCCGATCACGGCGGGCATGTAGTACAGCGCGCAGTCTTGTTCGGCGGCCTTACAGTGCAGTTCGTATTCGCGGATGAGGTGATCTTTGCGATCAATTTTGGCGTAGGCCACGCCGTTATAAGCGTCCCGACTTTCAGATTTGACCATCACCAACAGCACGACAGAACCCGACAGGCCGCTCCCAACCGTATCTACGATGGTGATCTGGCTGTGTGGGTGTTGTTCGCAAAGTTGTTGGATGGTCGCGTCGTCTGGCCGAATTTTCGTCATTGAGCAGCCGCTAACGTTATTCAAACTGATTATTAATCAGCGCGGCAACTTTGGCAAATCAGGCTGCATAATCCCGTTTGGGAACGATCTACGGGATGCGCTATAGTTTGGGCAGAATTTCAGATGGGAGTATGCTTCGATGTCAGAGTTTCGCGTAGAAAAAGACTCGCTTGGCGAACTGCAAGTACCCGCCACTGCCTATTATGGCGTGCAAACACAGCGCGCCGTTTTGAACTTTCCGATCAGCGGCCTGAAACCCTACCCGGCTTTCATCTGGTCGATGGCCGCCATCAAGCGCGCCGCCGCCGAAGTGAACAGCGATCTGGGGCTTCTCGAAAAACCATTGGCCGAGGCGATTATCACGGCAGCCAGCGAAGTCATGGACGGCAAATGGAACGATCAATTTGTGGTCGATCCGTTCCAGGCGGGCGCGGGCACCAGCCACAACATGAACAGCAACGAAGTGATCGCCAGCCGCGCCAACGAACTGCTTGGACACGCACTCGATGCGCCCGCCAAAGATAAACCCGTGCGCTCCAACGATCATGTCAACATGGCACAAAGCACCAACGACACGATCCCGACAGCCATTCGAGTCGGTACGCTCTGGCGCTTGAATGAACTGATCGCTACTTTGCGCGTCCTGTCGGATGCGCTTAACGCCAAAGCCGTCGAATTTCACTCGATTGTCAAGAGCGGGCGCACCCATTTGCAGGATGCCGTCCCGGTTCGGCTGGGTCAGGAGTTCAGCGGCTACGCCAAAGCAGTTGAGCGCAACATCGAGAAGATCGAACAGGCCGCCGAAGGGATGAAACGGCTTGGCATTGGCGGCACGGCCACCGGAACGGGCTTGAACGCACACCCCGAATATCATACGCGTATGGTCAATAAGCTGGGCGAATACCTGAATATGGAACTGTACACCAGCGATAACCTGTTCGAGTCGATGAACAGTATGCAGGACGCCGTCTTTTTCTCCGGCGCGATCCGTTCACTGGCACAAGACCTGATTCGCATCGCCAACGATTTTCGCCTGTTGAGCAGCGGCCCGTCAACCGGCCTGGACGAGATTCGGCTGCCCGCCGTGCAGCCCGGTTCATCGATCATGCCCGGCAAGGTGAACCCCGTCCTGGCCGAAATGCTGGATATGGCGATGTTCTATGTCTTGGGCAACGATACGACGATCACTTTTGCGGCGCAGGCCGGGCAACTTGAATTGAACGTGATGATGCCGATCATCGCCTACTGCCTGTTTCAGGAGATCGATGTGACGATTGGCGCGGTCAAGGCCTTCACCGATAAATGCGTCCTAGGTCTGGTCGCTAACCGTGAAAAGGCGGAAGGCTGGCTAGCCAAAAACGCGATTGTGGCGACGGCGCTCAACCCGATCATTGGCTATCAAAAAGGCGCGGATGTCGTCAAAAAGGCGATGGCCGAAAATCGCAGTATCCGCGAAATCGTGGTTGAACTCGGCTACATGACCGATCCCGAAGCCGCCGCCGCACTCGATCCCGAATCCATGACCGAAGGCGGCATCACGAATACTCCGGCGGCGGGCTGATTTTACGCGCTTTTGAGTCCCGGCAATACCGGGACTCAAAAAGATAAGGTTAACTACTCGTGTCTGTCTCCTCATCCTCATGCAAGAGCGATTTGCCTGTCGCAATGTCGATGTTCAAGGTACGCCCCATTTCGGCGGCCTGCTTGCCCACCAACTCCGATTTTTCGCGCACGATCTGATCGGCTTCGTTAAACGTCAGGCCGTGTTTGAACGATAACACATAGGCCGATGCATTTTCGGCTATCATTTCATAAGTCAAGGCCAGACCGGGCATATGATCGCGCAGGCTGTCGTTCTCCTTGAGGTTCATTTCCTTTTTCAGTGTGGCCGTGTCACGTTTCCAGACGCCGCGCCGCATCGTGTTCGTGATTTTGCCAAACAACGGGGAAGCAGGCGGAAACAGCAGTGAGCGTTGAAACTCGGCAACGAACCATTTGCGCGTCTGAACGCTGAGGATACGGGAAGCGATCCATTCATCGGCATCGCCACGCTTGCGGTAGAACTCAATGACTGCTTCGATCACGCGATCCGGGTTGGTACCAACAACTTGTGCCAGCAAGCCATCGGGATCGACGCGCGCTTCATCGACTACGACGCCCGCCTTTGCCAGAAAGCGAAGGATGCGATTACGGAGTCCGGTTTCGGCGTCCATGCGCTGCGTGATGATGTACAACCCTTCGGCGGTGGCATGATCCATCTCGTAGGTTTTGCCGTTACTGGCGGTGTAGGGCAACTGTCTACACCATGTAGACAGTTCAATCTTGGCTTTTTTGAGCCGCCGCTTCATGGCATCCCAAAATTTGCGAACATCGGAAGGCTTAGCAACGCCGATCAGCCAATCTGGAATGGCGTAGTAGCGTTTGCCCTCAACATCGTGATAGGCAAGCGGAAAGGACGCCCAACCGGGATTTTCGGGTTCGTCAGGTTTTCCAGCGGCTACGATTTCGGGGAGCGGGCGCTGATCAGGTTGTTGACCATCAGCATTTGGGAAGGACAGCGGATTCAGGGTAGAGTCGAGCATTGTGTTACCTCCAGTTAAGGTACACTACGCCTCTGGCTGGTTAGAACAGCACAGGGGCACTTAAATAAATTGAACACGCTCAGTATAAATGGTGTTTCGAGCGGTGTCAACAAGCAAAAGTAAGGGAAATTTTTCACAGACCCGCGCATCAAAATTTAATCCCATTTCGTTTCGTCGCTTTATGCGTTTGCCCTAAGCCTAAACCCCGCGTGATGCGCTATACTCTCCCCTTCCGTGACTTGGAATGAGGCACTTCTATTTTGACGACGCCTACCACAAGCATAGAGCCAACGGCAGGCATAAGCGGTGCTGCCATCGCGCCGCGCGGCAACCGATGGCGCAGCCGCGCGCGAACCGCCTTTCGCCAGCTTCGCCAAAGCCCGCTGGCCTTGATCGGAACCCTGATCGTCATCATCTTTCTACTAATGGCCGCAATTGGTCCGGCCTTGACCACTTACTCTTTTGAGCAGCAAACCAGTGACTATCGCACGCCGCCTTCGGCACAGCACCTGTTTGGCACGGATAACCTGGGGCGCGATGTGTTCAGCCGCGTCGTGGCGGGCAGCCGTGATATTATCAGCCTTGCCGGAGTCGGAACGTTTGTGGCGGTCATCGCGGGCACAGCACTTGGCTTGACCGTCACTTACGAAGGCGGCTGGGTCGAGGAAGTGGTCATGCGCCTGCTGGATAGTGTGCTGGCACTTCCGGCGGGCTTGCTGGCACTGCTGCTGCTTGGCGCGGTTGGCCCTTCGCGTGAAAGTGTTCTGTTCGTGATCATCATCGTCTACATCCCGATTGTGGCGCGCGTCGTTCGCAGCGTCGTGCTGGATATTAAGACGCGCGGCTTTGTCGAGGCGGCGAAAATGCGCGGCGAAAAACGCTTCTATATCCTGACCCGCGAAATTTTGCCGAACGTGATTCCGGCGCTGGTCGTTGAAGCGTCTTTGCGTTTTTCGTATGCGATCTTTCTGGTCGCCACGCTTGGCTTTTTGGGCGTTGGTGTGCAGCCGCCCAGCCCTGATTGGGGCTTGTTGGTTGCTCAGGCGCGCGGCTATCTGGCAACCGCGCCCTGGATGCTGTTCTTTCCGTGCGCGGCGATTGCCACCTTGATCGTCGGTGTAAACCTCATGTCCGATGGTTTGAAGCAAATTTTACAGAGCAATAGTGGCCGTGACTGATACAAACCCTGTCCTCTCGATTGAGCATGTGACGATCTCGTATCGAATCGAAAACGCCTGGTACGATGTGGTGCGCGATGTGTCGCTGCAAATCGGCGCGAAACAGGTCTACGGGCTGGTTGGCGAATCAGGTTCGGGCAAAAGCACATTGGCGCTGGCTGCAATGCGTTATCTGGCAACCAATGGCCGCGTCAGCAGCGGTCAAATTCTGCTTGATGGTGAGAATCTGCTCGATAAATCGATCCCGGAGATGCGGAACATCTGGGGCGCGAAGATGAACCTTGTGCCGCAAGACCCCGGCGGTTCGCTCAACCCGTCGCTCAAAATCGGTGAGCAGTTGGCCGAAATGACGCGCCATCACAATCACCTGTCACGCAGTGCGGCCAAAGACGGCGCGGTGGAACTGCTGCGCGAAATTCGCATCGCAGACCCGGAGCGTATCGCGCAACGCTATCCGCACCAGTTGAGCGGCGGAATGCAGCAGCGTGTTTTGATCGCAATGGCGCTCAGTATGCAGCCGCGCGTGCTGGTGCTGGACGAACCGACGACCAATCTGGATGTGACCACCGAAGCAGTTGTCCTCGATTTATTCAAGGAACTGATCGGCAAATACGGCGCGGCCACGCTCTACGTGACGCATAACCTAGGCGTCGTGGCACAGATTTGTGATCGGGTGGCGGTGTTGTACGCGGGGGAAGTGATGGAAGACGCCGCCGTTGCCGATCTGTTTCATCAACCCTTGCACCCGTACACGCTCGGCTTATTGAACGCCGTGCCAAAACTCGGCCAGCAAACGACACTGCGCGCCATTGAAGGCCAACTGCCCTCGCGCCGTCAGATCGTGCCGGGCTGCATCTATTCGCCGCGCTGCCCATTTGCCATTGATATTTGTCGGCAGGTTAAGCCGCCGCTCGAACCCGCGATGCCCGGCCATGTAGTAAGCTGCCATCGCTGGCGTGAGATCGCGGACGGATCGCTCAAACTGGTAGCCAATGAGCAGCGCGTGACTCAACCCGCCGCTGCCGAAAGCGATCCGATCCTGAGCATCACCGACGTGTCGAAACGGTACGCCGTTGAATCGCCGCTGGAAAGTATCCTGACGGGTAAGCCAGCGCAGGCCGTGAAAGCCGTCGATGATATTACACTGGCCTTGCAGCGTGGTCAGACCATTGGACTTGTCGGCGAATCGGGCAGCGGCAAAACGACATTGGCGCGCGTGATCGTCGGGCTGATCAATCGTGACGCGGGCAATATCGATCTGATGAATATCCACATCGCGCCCGGCGTTGACCAGCGTCCGCCCGAAGCCTTGCAGCAGTTGCAAATGGTCTTCCAGAACCCCGAAGAGTCGCTCAACCCGTATCAGACGATTGGCGAAGCATTGCGCCGCCCGTTGATCACGCTCCTGAATTTGAACCGTGCCGATGCAGACGCGAAGGTTGCCGGATTGTTGGCGGCGGTTCACCTGCCAGCCGACTACGCGGATCGGCTGCCCGGCGAACTGAGCGGCGGCGAAAAACAGCGTGTCGCCATTGCGCGGGCATTCGCCAGTGCGCCAGACGTGGTTGTGCTGGATGAGGCCGTCTCTGCGCTGGATGTTTCGGTGCAGGCGTCGATCCTGAATTTGCTCTCCGAACTCAAGCTGACCGAACACACTGCCTACCTGTTCATCTCCCACGATCTATCGGTGATCAGCTATCTGGCGGATACGATTGCGGTGATGTATTTGGGGCAGTTGTTCGAGGTGGTGCCGCGCGATCAACTGCTGACTGCGCCGATTCACCCTTATACTGAGGCGCTGCTCTCGTCGATTCCGGTAGCAGACCCGGACTTGCAGCGCGAACAAATCCGGCTCGAAAGCGATATTCCCAGCCCGGTCAATTTGCCGACAGGCTGCCGCTTCCACACGCGCTGCCCGCGCAAATGGGGGCCGATCTGTGAGCAGGAAGAACCCGGCTGGCAAAAGGTTAGCGAAGGTCATATGATCCGCTGCCACTACCCATTGGATGAATTAGCCGCGCTGCAAAGAGACGGGCTGGCAAATATGACGAATAACGAGGCGAATCGGAAGACAGACAATGCTTAAATACACCCTCCGCCGACTCGGTTTTCTGGTACTGACGCTACTGCTGACCTCGATCATCATTTTTTCGATTGCTCAGCTTTTGCCGGGCGATGTGGCGCGCGTGATGCTTGGCCGTGAGGCGGGCGAAGAAACCGTTGCGGCGCTGCGAACCAAACTCGGTCTGAACGATCCGATCTATGTGCGTTATGGCCGCTGGCTGGGCGGTTTTGTACAGGGCGATTGGGGACATTCGTATCCCGATGATACGCCAATCTTCCCACTGGTGACGCAGCGCCTGACCAAATCGCTATGGTTGGCGCTGGTCACGATTGTGATGGCCGTCCCAATCTCGATTGTGCTGGGTGTGGTGGCGGGCTTGAACGCCAACAAGCCGATTGACGCGGTGATCTCGGTGAGCAGTCTGGCGCTGGTTGGATTCCCGGAGTTCGTGAGCGGGATCGTATTGATCAATATTCTGGCTTATCAGTTGAAGTGGTTCCCGGCCAGTTCGTCGATCAGCCCTGATGCAACCTTTCAGGAAGCGTTGCCGTCCTTGATCCTGCCTGCCATTACCGCAACACTCGTTTTGCTGGCCTATATCATCCGCCTGACGCGCGCCGGGGTGATCGAAGTCCTCAAAAAAGCGTATCTGCGAACGGCGGTCTTGAAAGGATTGCCCTGGCGACAGGTGATCGTGAGCCACGTTTTGCGTAACGCACTGCTGCCCACGATCACGGTTATTGCAATCAGTTTCGGGTGGCTGATCAGCGGGTTAGTCGTTATCGAGAATGTGTTCGGCTATCCCGGCCTGGGTAAGTTGATGATCTTCGCCATCGGGCGGCGCGATTTGCCCCTAATGCAGGCGATTGCGATGGTGACGGTCTTGTTCTACATCGTGGCAAATCTGATCGCCGATTTGTTGTATGCCTATCTGAACCCGCGCATTCGGTTGACTTAAGGATGTACGTTCGGGTTGTCGATGCGGAAGCCCTCGGCAGACGCCGCCACCAACAAGTTATTATCGGTGCTGATGAATGTAAGTTGTTCATTGAGTTCAATTGTCGCTTCTAATGCACCCGCAAGCTGAATCGAATCAAGTGCCCGAAGTCGGTGGTGTTTGCTCGGCAAATCACGCGCTCGCCTGAGAATTTGTTTATCCAACGGAAAAACCAAATATTCTCGGCGCACATCGGATAAGAATTGCCGCTTCATTTTCGCTGCATTGAGCGTCGATAATTTGCTGTCCTCAACAAGCCGTGCCAGCACGGAACACATTTCGACAACCGTTAAATCGGTGAGTATGATGACATTACCCGCCGAAGCCGATGTCAAGTTCGCAACCCATGCCGCACCTTGCTCCGTTGTGAGGTATCGCTTGGCGATGGCACTCGTATCAACATAAAACGAGGTCAATAGTTGCCTCGTTCCTCATCGATATAATCTTGAGCGGTTCGGGCATTCTGTACGGTTTGACCCAGTTCCCAGATTTCAGCATCGGTCATGGTTGGCTGAAACTCCTCTTCATCGTCCCAGGCTGTGCTGAGTCGACCCGCAGCCAACAGTTTGGCGCGTGCTTCCTGGCGGCTCAGGAATGGCTGGGTCGTGGTTTGCGCCTCAACCGAACGAATCGTGACTTCAACGCGGCCAGTGGGCATATCATCTGGCAGGTGAATGATGAGGTTTCGATCCTTATCCACAGTCGCATCAAGCGTAATTGCAACCATTTTGCACCTTCTTTCGTTTGCTGGCGCTCAACGTTAAAGACGATTATACAACACAGACGTTTATACTGTTGAGCTTCCCGAGTCGCTTTTCCGGTCACAGCACGTTGATTTTGAGCTAGTTGGCGGTCATAATAATACAGTGTAGTTGAGACCGAACATTGTCTCTCCACGAAAGAGGGATCGTTTTGTATCGCTTAGCATTCATTGGCTTTGGCACGGTTGGGCAGGGCACTGCCGAAATTCTGCACGAGCGCGGCGCGGAACTGGCACGCACACAGGACTTTGAAGCGCGCGTTGTGGCCGTCTCGGATATTCAAAAAGGCGCGTTGTATCACCCGGACGGACTCGATCTGGCAGCACTGCTCAGCGCGGCAAAGACTGGATCGCTCTCGGCTTATCCCGACTCGCTTGGTCTGATTCGTGACCTGGACTCGCTGGCGACGATCCGGCAGACCAACGCCGATACGATCATCGAAGTCAGCTACACCGATCTGGTGACGGGGCAGCCTGCCTTGTCGCATTGCCACGCCGCTTTTGAGTCGGGTAAAAGTATCATCCTCACCAATAAGGGGCCGGTGGCGCTGGCTTATCGGGAACTGGTTGAGGCGGCAAAAGCGAAAAATGTCTACTTCGGTTATGAAGGGACGGTCATGAGCGGCACGCCTGCGCTGCGATTGGCGCGTGAGGCGTTGGCCGGATGTCATGTGACGGCAGTTCGTGGCATTTTGAACGGCACGACCAACTACATTCTGACGCAAATGGAAGCGGGCGCACCGTATACCGATGCCCTGGCCGAAGCACAGTGGTTGGGCTATGCCGAAGCCGATCCGAGCGGCGACGTGGAAGGTCACGACGCGGCGGGCAAACTGGCGATCCTGGCGAACGTAGTGTTGGGCGGCGGCTTGAAACCGGGCGATGTGGATTGCACCGGGATCACGGCGCTGACCAGTGCCGATGTGCAGGCCGCCAAAGATGCGGGCGAACGCTGGAAACTGATCGCCAGTGCAACGCTTAAAAATGGTAAGGTCAATGCGCGGGTCCGCCCCGAACGCTTGCCTGTTGCCGATCCCTTAACCGGTGTAGGCGGCGTGACGAACGCGATCACCTACCAGACCGATCTACTCGGCGCGGTAACGTTGATCGGGCCGGGTGCGGGTCGTCCACAAACGGGTTTTGCGATCCTGTCCGATCTGCTGGAGATGCACCGGGCGCGGCGATGACTCCTTTTTCCACGCGACAGGCCGTCGATCCTGATCTACAACTGCACACCGCTTCTCACAGCCACCATCGTTGTAAATTGTGCGGCGGCGGCTGTCGCAGCTACGATATTATGCTGACTGAACGAGAAGCGCGCCGACTCGATCTGGATATGTGGCGGCCACTCCTGAACGATGTACCGGATGATGTGCCGCTGGTCATCTTGGATGAAGCGACACATCAGTACACGCTCAACAAAGTCGATGATCGCTGCGTGTTTCTGGATACCGACAACCTGTGCATCGTTCATAAATCGGCGGGCATGGATGCCAAGCCAATTGCCTGCCAGTTCTTCCCGCTGCAAGTCGTTCAAGCACCTGATGGTATACATGTTTCGTTGAATGTCGGCTGTCGGCGGCTGGTCGAAATGACCGACTCGGATGATGCGCCTGATCTGGACGGCGCGCGGCGGTTATTGTCACAGGTGCAGGCCATCACCACCATTGGTGATACGCTCCCCCTGACACCCGATCAGCAGATCACCTATGCTGAATTTCTTGGCTGGCAAACCAAACTGATCGATATTCTGACCGTGCCCGAAAACGATTGGCGCGCTGTCTGGGAGAGGGTTCGTGTCGCCGCCGATTTACTGTTGACGATTCCCGCCGCACCAACTGAACCGGATCGGTTAGCTCTGTTTCGGGCGCTGCATAGCTTGACGATCAACGCGCCGCCTGTGCGCCATACTCTGACGGCATTGTATCGCCGCTCCGAAAAGTGGCTTTTCGCAATTACGAACCTCACCCCCATCCCCTCCCCGTTTACGGAGAGGGGGGTAGGGGGTGAGGTTAATTTTCCGTCAAAATTCATTGCCACCGTCGCCCGCCAATCACTCGAAGGCCAACAGGCGGCACTCCATCGAACGGCGCGCACTGGATGGGTGGCACTGCTAGGGTCAATCGTTGGTGGCATCTATGACGCAGCGACTCGAGTCGATCAACGGCCTGATCACGCGCTCAACGAAGCGGTCTCAGATGCGATTGATTTATTCCTTTCACCTGCCGGACAAATTGCGCTGACCGAGCCAAATCAGCAGGCATTCTTGTTGGCACTCCGGGATGGGCAATTGCCGTGATGAGCCGCGTTCGGGGTATTGCAAAACAGATCGTGCCGAAGGCGTTGTATCCGACTCAGATTGCGCGCCGTGTGATCGACTGGAACACTCGTCAGCGAGTCTACACCGGGCCGTTTCGCGGGATGCACTACGTTGGCGCAAGTGTCGGCAGTTGGTTGTACCCGAAGCTGCTTGGCACTTACGAGCTGGAACTGCACCCGATTATCGACTCGATCATCAAAGATGAGTTTGAGACGATCATCGATGTGGGCGCGGCGGAAGGCTATTACGCGGTGGGTTTTGCCGTTCGCAAACCAAATGTGCGCGTGATCGCTTTCGAGACAACGCCCGACGGTCAGCAGTTGATCGCGCGCATGGCCGCTGCCAACAACGTGACGGATCGGCTCACGATCTACGGTGAATGTGATCCCGCCGGGTTAGCCGCTCAAATGCCAGAACGCGGTCAATGCCTGGTGTTGATGGATGTCGAAGGCGCGGAAAACGAACTGCTGGACCCGGTTCGTGTGCCGGGATTAGCGCACGTCACGATTTTGGTAGAGATTCACGATCACTTACGGGCGGGTACGGGTGATGCACTCAAAGCGCGATTTGCGGCCACACACGCGATCCGCGAAGTTCCTGCCGGAGGCCGCACCGCCGCCGATTTTCCGATCCCGGCCTGGAAAACGATCCCACTCATCCCCCAACGCTACTATGTGCAGTGGATGCACGAGCGGCGCGAGTCGTACCATATGCGCTGGTTTTTTATGAGTCCATTGAGTCCTTAAAATATTTTCGGTGTATGATCGATCCTGATGACGGATCATCGTGGAGGATCGGCTTTGACTCAAAATGCGGCGTTACCCACTTCCGAGTCGATGCAGTGGACGTGCCCAAACTGTGGCACTGAACACATTCAGGGCGACGTTTGTCCGGCGTGCGGCACATTGCATGGCACCGCTCGTTCTGCGGCCAAAATCCATCCGTCGCTAACCCTGATGGCCGTCGATGCGCCACTGGAATCGCCCAAAGTCATCCTATCGGCACGGCAAACGCAAACCGCACTCCGAGTCGCGGGCGGCTGTCAGGCGGCCTTTGTGCTGATCACGATCATCCCATTTCTGATCTTTGGCGTGATCTTTGTTGCGCTGTTTACCGAAAAAATGCCCACCGATACTGCAACCGCAATTCGACTCGGCGCGCTGGCTTTTGGCAGTTTGATATTGTTTCTAGGTATTTCTGCTGCGATCAAGAGTACGCAATCGTTCAAAGAGACCGCTAACGCAGCCTACACAATACTCAGCACGCAAGAAATGGGGATCGTAGGTAAATCCCCATCCAACGAGCCATTTCTGTTCAATAAAGCCAATCAACGCATGGTGGAAGGCACATCGCGCCGCATCGCGTCCAGCATGGGTAATTTGCTGTTTGTATCGATCTTGTTGATCACAGCGATTATCGTCTATGCGGTGAGCGCCGATCAGTGGAATTTCATCACACGATTAGGGCGCGAAGGCCATACCACTCAGGCCGTCGTTACGAATCGGTACACCACCCGATCAAGCGGCAAGAATGCCAGCACCACCTACCATATCGCTTTTCAGTTCGTTGCTACCGCTGGCAAAGCCGAAGGTCAAACCATCTCGGCAGAGCAAACCGTCAGCAGCGACGCTTATAACCGATTGGCACCGGGTACCTCGATTGAGGTGAGATTTCTACCGGACGATCCGCATGGTGTGCGTTTGGCTGGAAAATTTGCCGATGATTCGGGCTATTTGATGTTTCTGATCTTTGCGATCATTTTTGTGGCGATCAGTGGATTGCTGATGCTTTGGCAGGTGCGTTATATGTTACGCAATCGACGGCTGGTGCAAACGGGACAGCTTCTGAAGGGGCAGGTTGTCAAATGTGGTGGCAAACGTAGCAAAAATAGCTACTCGATTAATCTGGCCTACACCTTTCAGACGCCTGATGGACGCTGGTTGAAACGTACCGAGAAGGCCGGACGCAACGATTTGCGCGCAAGTATGCTGCCAAGTGCGGGTACGCCCGTCACCGTTTTGTATGCCGATGACCAGACGTACCGCGTGATGTGATTGCCCTCACCCCAACCCCTCTCCCGAGGGAGAGGGGCTAAGGTCGGGTGCTAACTCTGGATCGTGATGGCCGCGCCGTCCGGGGCACGCACGCCAAAGAACGACGCAAACGGCATTGGGATAATCGGTGTGGCGGCAGCGTTTTGTTCGCTCAGGCGGGCATGAGTGGCGGGCAAATTATCTGTCTTGAGCCACAACTCAACCGTCCCTGCTTTGTGCGGAAAGCGCGAATCGACTTGCTGCAACCCGAAAGCGACTCCTTCACCGCCATCAAAACGGCGAAAACCGGGTTCGTTCGGGTCTTGATCGGGCACTGCAAAACCAAGCGTTTTGGTGAAAAACTCTGCTGCGGTTTCGATATTTTCAACGTAGATCACGACGAAGTGAAGGGTTGTGCTGGTTGCCATTTTTGACTCCAATTCTGCATCTCTAAGCGATAGACACAGTATAAATGGCGCGTGTGACAACGTTATGTCAGCAGCGAATTGGAGTTTTTGGAAAACCCAATTTTTGACAATGGATGAGGTTATCCTCAAATAACTTCTGAAATAGACTATAAATATGGTTTATGATCTCACAATAACTTTATTAACCAATTTTTACTACAAAATGTGTATAATATGTGTTGGAAACTTTTTCATCTTTAGACATCGCTGATGGTCATACATTACACTTGCTCGGTTGATATTGAATTTAGTAGCTTGAATACATATCCTATCTCGTTCATGCTGTAGGAGGGGCTGAAATGACAAATTCTACAGATATTCTGCAATCTAAACTTAACACGAAAGTATTGCTCCGTGAATGGGCGGAACTGTCTATTTATGATCACACTGCCAGCCAATTGAAGGCAGAGTACGTTCAGGGACGTCGCCGGGTTATTCTGCTTACCCTTATCTCCACCGTAGCCGCCGTTGCCACCACCGTCATTGGGCAGCAATCGTTGGCTATTCTTTTCGCCGTGATTAGCATTACCCTGCCAATTATTGCGGCATTCCTGATGACCGACATTATCCGCTTCACCGGTACGAATGCCTGGATAAAATATCGGTATACCGCCGAAATAATGCGGATGAATATTTTCCTCTACCGGATGCAGGCTGGAATATACGCGGCTGGCCCGCCCGAAGCAATGGATGATCTGCTGGCCGACACAATAAGTGCCCTCAAAAACGATGTCAAACCCAAAGAGAGTGGTATTCCGCCGCGTGTTGAAGCGCCGACCACAGAAGAAGCTATTAAAGCGGCCATCGCCGACGCTAATAAATATACGCCCGACGATGATGGCCTCAGTGAAATTACGGCTGATCAATACGTCCAGTGGCGTGTTATACAGCAAGAAGCCTGGTACAACAACGCCACCAACCGTGACTTTGCCCAACTACGCAATTACACACGCGCTGCACAAATTATCCTGTTGGTGGGTGCAATCATTAGCGCCCTGGCTGGTACCTTGAATGTTGAAATCGTTGTGTTGGTAGCGATCACCAATGCAATTTCTGTCGCGCTGGCGAATGCTGCGAATGTCAGTATGTTTGGCAAAACGTATAGCCTTTTCATGGTTGCTGCGGAGCAGTTGTCTAAGCTGGAAACTCGTTGGGATAGCTATGCAAATAACCCTGAGTACCTCGACCCGACCACAAAAGGTAAGGTCATTACCGACTTTGTCCAGCAGATTGAGAACACCCTGGCGTGGGAACGTCGTGAATGGTATGAACTGGCGTTGCAAATGCAAAACACCACTGATAAGGCTATTCTGTCTGACCTCACCCGCCTGACGCAGCGCGCCGAAGAAGAACAGAAGAAAACAGTCTAGAAATTTAGTGCTATGGACGGTCTCTGAGCCGTCCTGTCATCCAGTTATTACGCAGTTGCCCTCACCCCAACCCCT
>JBBSEU010000085.1:0-19940 GCA_038239365.1 Aggregatilineales bacterium | reverse complement strand
CGCCATAGGGCATCTGAGTCTTAATCAGTTTACCGTGAATCTGGCTGATCGTGCTGCCCTTATCCGGTAGATTCAGCTTTTTGAGCATGTACTGCATGGCAAAACGGCCAAGCGTGCAAATGACGGCAGGCTGAACAACATCAATGATCCGGTCTACAAAGGGCGTGTAGTAGGCGATTTCCTCAAGTGTAGGATCGCGCTTTTCGGGCGGGCGATCCAAAATCAGGTTGGTGACGAACGTATCTTCACGCTTGAGGCCGATGCTGTTCAGCATTTCTTCTAACACTTCGCCCGACGGCCCACAGAATGGCCGCCCCTGCTCGGCCTCGGTTTTGCCGGGCGCTTCGCCGATAAACAGGATATTCGCATCCGGGTTGCCTTCACCCAAAACCGGAAAGGCGCGGTTGGCGATGCGCGTCTCATACAACGGTGAGGTGGTGGCATTGACCAGATCATCCCGCAATTTTTTGAGGGCTGCGGCTTTTTCCCGGATCGTCTCGGAGGGTGTGTCGCTTTTCATCGACTCATTGGCAGGTATGGCGGCTTTGATAGTGCTGACCAGCTTTTCCATGTCGTAGGCAAAACGTTGATGGCTCAGTTCAAGGGCGTTACGCCGTGCCAACACTGTCAAATCGTCCGGCAATTCGGCGGGCGCTGGCATTCGGGCGCGGCCTACCAAAACCGGGATGATTAGCTTATTCTGCTTAATCGCGCTGGCGATCTCGATTCGCACGAAATCGTTCCACTGCTGCAAACGCCGCGCGCCTGCATCATCGGTACAGGTCAACCATTGTGGGCCGATCATCACCAAAACCACATCGCAACCGGAGACGGCTTTTTCCAGATGCTCCACGAAGTCGGCACCGGGCGGGATGCTATCCACATCCATAAACACATCGCCGCGCTCAAAATGCTGGGTCAGATGATCGTACAGGCGGCCCACGTAGCCTTCGGTGTCCTGGCGGCGGTAGTTGATGAAAATGCGACTCAAGAGGCAGACTCCAACATGGCTTTGACCGCCGCAACGATTGCTTCTGGGTCAGGTAATTCGTCTATCCAGAGCGTTGGAATGTTTATCGCCAATTTGGGGAGTGTGGGCGTAAAATAATTGCCCTGTGAATCGACTGCCTGATGAATATATAGTCCGGCTTCGTCACGGCGGTAGAAACGGCCTTCTTTCCGCAATGGATCAATAATCCAATATTCGGGAACACTGCCCTTCTCGTATTCTTTAAATTTTTCGCCGTGATCGCGTTCGAAGCTTTCATCTGACACGATTTCGATGCAAATATCTGCCGGACCATCCATGTAGGTATCTTTGAGTTCTGATGGATTGGTCTTTAAGACAACGAACAAATCCGGCTCTCTGCGACGGCGAGGAAATGCCGGTAAACGCATCACAAAAGGTTGTCCAACAACACGTCCAATTGACCTGCGTGCGAAAAAGATTCTGAGCAGATCGTACAGATAGTAAATAATGCCGTTATGTTTGAGGCTTCCTGGCGACATTTTGATAACGTATCCTTCCACCCACTCACAGTGATCTTCCGCGTAGCGTTCCATGTAGTCTTCAAGTGAGACGCCAACGGCAATGATTTCACCTGCGGGCAAATCAATATCATCGCCAATCAAGGCACGAATCAAAATGTCACGATCTTCATAAGTCAGTTCGCCAAGTTTAGTTCGCAGCGATTGTACATCGTCGGCTACAACATCAATGTTCACTCTGCCTCCGCATCAACCTTCAACATGGTTTTAACTGCCCCTCCAATAGTGAGTAAGGTTACAGGATCATCAGTCACAACTTCGGGCATCATCCTAACGCCTCGACATTCGCGCGGTAACGCGCCCAAACTTCGGGGGCATGAGTCAGAGCTTCGGCAGCAATAGCGATCTCATCCAGCGTTAACAGGACGCGCTCCCACATCAGAAACTTACCAGCGACCATCGTGGCCGTGACCATATCCGACTCGAAGCCGAAGATGGCGTGCCAGGGCAGGTTGTCGGCGGTCATCGGCGTGAAGGGGTGATAGTCGAGGATGATCAGATCGGCAACTGCGCTCGACACGAGTTTGCCTATTGTTCCAGCAAAGAATTGTTCAGCCAATCGTGCATTATTGTCAGCGGCAATTGTTTCAATAGTGTAGCCATTCGCGGCACGGGGATCGCGGGAAACCACTTTATGAAGAAAATAGGCCGCTTTCCATTCTGCCCACATATCATTACTAAAGCCATCATTCCCAAGACACACGTTGACTGCACGCTCTATCATTTTGTCAATTTGGGCTGCGCCAACAGCATTATTCATATTTGAGCGCGGTTGATGTGTTACCCAGGTGCCTGTGGTAAATAAGTCTTCCATTTCCGTTTCACTGATATGGATTGCATGAGCAACAATAGTTTGATGCCCTAAAATGCCGTAATTATCCAAACGCTCAATAACGCGGGAATTATATTCAGCTAAGGCGTTTTCTTGATCGGCTTCATGTTCGGCAACATGGATATGAAATCTGGAGCTTCCATTAATTGATAAACATTCATGTAGCGCCATTTCTAATGTTCGGCTGCTAAGAGTCATACTCGCGTGCAAGCCAAACATAGCCCCAATATTCTTGCGTTGTTTTGCAGCCTTCAAAAAGCGCACGTTTTCGGCAATGGCTTGTTCGGTCTTTTCCGGGCCGTTGCGATCCGTCACTTCGTAGCACAAGACGGCGCGCAATCCGGCCTGCTCAACGGCATCCGCGATAACATTCAGGCTGCCATCAATCGCATTTGGGCTGGAGTGATGATCAAACAAGGTAGTTGTGCCATGCTTGACGGCATCTACCAGACACACCAGCGCACTATGACGCACACTTTCGGCGGTTAAGGCCAGATCGAGCGGCCACCACAACTTCCGCAATATCTCAGGAAAATCACGCGGAGCGGGTCCGGGAATCGCTAAGCCGCGTGCATATGCGCCGTAAAAATGGGTGTGCGCGCAAATGTTGCCGGGCATCACATAGCGCCCTTTTGCATCGCGTTGTTCTTCTGCCGGGTAGCGTTCGATCAGTTCTGAGGATTTGCCGATCTCGACAATCAGGCCGTCGCGGATCAGGAGCGCGCGGTCAGGCGTCACTTCACGGGGCGTCCAGTTGACAAGGGTTGCGTTAATGATGAGCATTTAATTCCCAAAATCCGGCATGGCGAACAGGTCTTGAGCCGCTAATTGTAAATCGGGGAACAGCGATTCAGCGTCAATTACATCGCTGCCCTGGTAAACCCGGACGATTTTCAAATCGACTCGGCGATGCTGGTGCAGGCTAGCACGTTTCGGATAAAGCACCCAAACCTGATCCGTTCCAGCCTCGAAGTACGCGCCGATCTTCGCTTCCATGTCCTCGGCTTTATCGTCGGGTGACATCACTTCAACTGCCAAATCAGGCGCGCCCGGAAACGGCTTTTTAATGTTGAACTCTTTTGGGAAACGCCCGCGCCGCACAAATGATGTATCTGGTACACATGTATCCCGCAGTTTTTCTGCTTTATCTTCTTTCAGGACATAAATCAAATCTGCGGAAAAGACGTAGCCCAGGTTGTTTTTCGTGACGAATTGAAACAGCACCCGATAAACGTTATCGGCAATGATTGCATGTTCGATGCCAACGGGTGACATTTCGACGATCTCTCCATTGATAATTTCGATGCGTGCATCCGAGCCAAGTTGCAGCAGTTCATCCAGTGTAATTGTCGATGGTTTTAAGAGTACATCAGCCATGCTAACCACGTCCCCTCACATAAAGATCACTCACTGTTCGGGCGGTCTCGAAGCGTTCCCAAGTCGTATAGATGAACGAGATCACGCGCCGTGATGGATTCGTAATCGGCGGCATTTTGCGTTCGAGCGTGCGAAATTGCAACTTGAAGTACATTTCAGCGGCGCGGGGGTGATCGGGTTCGTCGGGCAGCAAATCGCGGCGACAGGCCAATTCAAAACCAGTGCGCCGCGCATAGTAGCTGATCGTGCCGTTTTGTTCTTTGAATGTGCGGCTCAGGTAAAACGCCATGTAGTCAGTATCGACACACAGCGGCGCACTCATAATCGGGATGCGATACCACAACTGACGGTGCAATAATTCAAAATCGCGCCGCCGATTGATTACACCGACCAGCACCCGATCATCAGGGTACATCAGGCATTGATGGCATTGTGTTCACGCAGAGCGGTTAGCCGTGCGTCGATTTCTGGCACAAGCGCCTGATGATCGATCCACCACTGCGGATCACGTTGAGCATCGAGTTCCTCAACGGTTTTGCCCTGCTGTTCAACCCAGGTGTAATATTTCAGGTTGTGCCAACGGCTGCGACTTTCAAAAGTGCCGGGCTGCACCCAATCGGTACGAACGCCATGAAACACACCTTCAACACGCCCGACTGCCGCCGCCGTGTCCAGCGCACCGTAGCATTCGCGCATACTATCCATGACGCTGTAGTAGCGATCCAGCGCGTCGGTGGCAATGGTAGCGATCACATCGCCTTTTCCGAGGCCATAATATTTGGCGGTTTTGATCGCGCCCAGAATGTTGCAAATGCCGCTGATTCCAAATAGACTGCCGAGCCGTTCCACAACTGTCGGATCAGCACCGTAACGCTCTACGAGGGTTTGACGGCCTGCTGCTTCGCTGAGCAGTTGCAAGCCCTTCTTGCATTCCAGATCGTCGATGCACATGATCGCGTCCATGTTCCAGACGTTGTGAATCCAGGTGACGTGTTTATCACCGATTCCCTGAATATCATGCACGCCATAACCATTGTTGTACAGCGTCGGACATTGGATCGGTTCAAGGCCAACGATCAGATGACCCGGAAAAACTTGTTTAAGTCGATCCCCGGCGGCAATCGTGCCGGAACTGCCCATCGCCGAACAGAACGCATTGATCACGCCGCGTCCGATCCCTTTGGTCTGCAATTCGGCGGCAAGTTCGACCAGCGTGTTCCCGGTGACGTGATAATGAAAGCGATAGTTGCCCATCACCTCAAATTGATTCAGGATGCGAATGTTCGGATCGCTGGCACGCAGTTCTTTGGTCTTGTCATAAATTTCTTTGACGTTGCTCTCTGAACCAACCGTTTTGATCACTTTCGCGCCATAGTTTTCGATGCGCTCAAAACGTTCGCGGCTCATGCCTTCGGGCAGCACAACCAGACTCTTACAGCCCATACGCCCGCCAACCCACGCGCCGCCGATCCCATAGTTGCCTGTGGACGGCCAGACCAGCGTATGTACCGCTGGATCAACTTCGCCGTACAACTGTTTTTCGAGCAGAACGGAGTAGGCCGCGCCAACTTTGTGACTGCCTGATGGAAACTGTTTGCCATACAACACCACAATGTCCGCGTCAATTCCCGTCAGCGAATGGGGCAATACCTCGTGATAGGCCTGACCCTGCGGATCGCGCCAGGTGATGTTGTACAGATTGACTGGATCGAGTGGTGCGGCAGTGCGTGCAGCGTCCGCTTTGGCACGAATGACCGGATCGATCCGCTGGGGATGGAGCATTTCCTCGAAGGTGGGGCCAGTGATCATAGATGCTTCTCAATATTTCTTGTGATTATTCGTCCAGTAAGGCACGTTCAAGCGTCTTCATGCGGTTGTAGGCCAGATCGCGCAGATCAACTAATTCGCGGTAGTGAACGTAATCTTCGTCGGAAAGATTCTGGCTGATGCCGCCCCGCGCGGAAAGCAGATCGTCGATCTGGCGATCAACTTTTTCATAGGCGATGACTGATTGTTCGTATTCGTGCGCTTTGGCTGCCGGGTCTTGTTGATTGTTGACCACGCTGTCCTCATTTATTAACTCAACAACAAGCGAACGATATAACCCCATTATCCATCGCCCGTTACTTAAGCCGAAGCTACGTAATTTGCCCGTCTTTTTGAGGTAATTCAGTCGCCCGATACTCTGTTCCAGTATAGCGGGCATTGCTGTTACGCGGCATCCCGAAGGTATCGGCAACGATGTATAGCGGACGCCCGCGCACTTCATCGTAGATACGGGCAATATACTGGCCGATCACGAAGAAAAAGAAGAACATGAACGACGCAACCAATAGAATCAGTACAATGGCCGTCGCTTGCCCCTCAAACCAGATTTGCCCGGTTGCCAGTCTCAAAAAGGCTACCAGCGGAATCCCCAGCACAGCCAGCAAACCAAACACCAGACTGGCATATATCGCCACCTGCAACGGAAAATATGAGAAGCCGGTGATCGCATCCCAGGCCAGTTTGATCATCTTACGGAGCGGATAATTTGTTTTGCCGCTGAGTCGCGCCGCACGTTTGTAGCCGACGCCCGTTTGCCGGAAGCCCACCCAACTGGTCATGCCGCGAATGAAACGGTTGTGTTCGCGCATGTTGCTAACCGCATCGACGACGCGCCGATCCATCAGCCGAAAATCGCCCGTGTCGAGCGGGATATTCACGTCAGTAATGCGGTAAATGACCCGATAAAACAGCTTGGCCGTGAACAATTTGAAGGCCGATTCGCCCTGTCGTTCTGTACGAACGGCATAAACGACTTCATAGCCCTCTTTCCACTTGGCAATCAGATCGAGAATCACTTCGGGCGGGTCTTGCAGGTCGGCATCGATCACCACGACGGCATTGCCCTGCGTGAAGTCCATGCCCGCCGTGACGGCCACCTGATGCCCGAAGTTACGCGCAAAGTCGATCACCTTGATACGGGCGTCTCTGGCATTGATCTCCCGCAGTAGTTGCAGTGAGTTATCGCGGCTACCATCGTTGATCGTGACCATTTCCCAGGGTTCGCTTGTCGAGTCCATCACTTCGCAGATGCGTTTGTACAGCGTCGGAATATTGCCACTTTCGTTATAAATCGGCGCGACGATTGAATAGACTGCTTTCGGGTAAACCTGATCCATATCACCTACGTTCAAGCTAGTTCACTCCGTCGAAGGCATAAAATCGGTAATCGGTTTAACGGATACACCACTTGCAAGTGCCGCGTTTTTTTGTTTTTCATCAACAGTGATCGGTGGGCACTTCAATTGCAGAGCCATCGCAACGTACACCGAGTCATAAAGCGCCAGCTTATATTCCAACCCAATTTGCAGGGCAGAAATAAGGCGGCCCCGCACTTTTAGGATTCTGAGTGGAAGTACGTTTAGATTTATAATCGCCTGAATTGCCTGCTGTTCCGGCATTCCCTGAAAGCGAACTTGTTTCCACAGAACATTAGTACACTCTAACAAGCAGAACTCTGGTACATACAATTTATCTGAGAGTTTCAGGCCATCAAATAAAGTACGTGCTTGCATTGTGTAGCTATCCCTGATAAATCGTTGGATAACGATACTGGCATCGACGACGTAAACGGCCATTATTGGTCACGATCTTCGCGCAACAATTCTAAAGTTGACTTTGCGCCAGGTGGAGGCGTCCACATATTTTGATCAATTGAGTCAAAAATTCTTTCGAGTTGTTCATTGTTGACTTCTGGCACATCACCTTCGTCTTCAACTAAACGAGCCTCGATAATTCGCTCGACAATTCGGGTTAATTCACCTAATGTCATATTGCCAACACGTTCTGTCGCCATGTTCCAACTCCCTGGACACCTGTCACTATTTTAACAGATTTATGTTCGATTGTACTGGCTATTTTGGGCTATTGGCTCGATTCCTAGCTCAGCAGTTAGTGCGCGAACGTCAGCCAGGTTATTATGAACTTTATAGCCGTTGCCAACAGAACGCATCGCACCACGAATGTCTTTGAGGCCGTTGCCTGTAATCAATAGCACAATTCGTTCCGAAATGTCTACTACACCCTCATGCAACAATTGTCTCAATCCGGCCAGTGAGGCAGCGGCGGCAGGTTCAGCAAAGACGCCTGTTAACCATGCCATTTCCGGGATCGCCGCGATGATCTGATCATCTGAGACACGCACAAACGCCCCACCCGTTTCACGGACAGCACGCAGCGCCTTAACCCGATCTCGTGGCAAGTCGGACGAGATGCTGTCCGCAAGTGTCGATGCACTGGTCGGCGTTATGTCCGTGCCGTCAGAGCCGCGCTGCCAGGCATTATACAGGCTGGCACTTCCGGCGGCTTGCACTCCGATCAGGCGTGGCATTCGGTCAATCCAGCCAAGCGCATACAGATCCGCAAAGCCTTTGTAAGTGCCGCCAATAATGCTGCCATCACCTACGCTAACGACTACTACATCGGGCGCTTTCCAACCCAACGTCTCCGCGATCTCGAATGAGACGGTCTTTTTGCCTTCGGTGGTGAACGGATTTATGCCCGTGCTGCGATTGTACCAACCATAAGTTTGCGCGGTCTGCATACACAGGTCGAACGCATCATCGTAGCTGCCATCTACCAGAAAAACTGTCGCGCCGTAAACAAGTAATTGGGCGATCTTGGCTTCGGGGGCAGAAGCCGGAACGAAAATGACGGCTTTCATCCCTACACTGGCTGCGACTCCAGCCAGTGCCGCCGCTGCATTACCAGTGCTGGCCGTCGTCACAACAGACGCATTGATCGCCATTGCACGCGCAACAGCCATTGCGCTGGCTCGATCCTTGAGTGATCCAGTTGGGTTGCGGCCATCGTCTTTGATCCATAACTCGCGCACACCAACTGCTTTGGCAAGGCGCGGCGCAGGCACAAGCGGCGTCCCCCCAACAGGTAAGGGCGGGATCGGTTCATCAGGGGCAATGGGCGTTAACGCACGGTAGCGCCACATCGTCTGATCAGTGCTGGCACTAATTTGCGCCGGATTGAGGACAGATCGCAGTTGGTCAAAATCATAATGGATGTCCAGCGTCCCGACTTCGCCGCAAACCGGACAAGTGTACAGCACTACATCAATTGAATAGGTGCGCTGGCAAACGGTGCATTGAAGATTTGTAAGATATGGGTTCGTCATTTGAATAACGCCGAATCAAAGAATGTCACTAATCGTGCCTCGTATTCTTGTGGAAACGCGCCAAAGCCGCCAGTGTGCCCAACCCCCGGAATCTCCCAAAAAGATTTGGGTTGTGCGGCGGCATCATATACACTCAAGGTAATGTCGTGTTCCGTTTTGAGCGCGCCGTCCGTTTCTGCCGATGTGATCAGCAAAATCGGGCGCGGCGCAATATGGCGTGCAGCTTCGTGCATCGACATGAGCGATTCACCTGTCGATAACTGTATCGTCGCAATACTTGCCACATCGTAGGGAATAAACAGCCAATCGAGTAAGGATGTGCGCGGTGGAAAATCATCCAGCGTTGTCGCGCCAATTCCATCGGCAGCAAGGGCGGCAATATTCGTATCACGGGCGGCAGCTTGTACTGCCATAACACCACCTAGCGACGAGCCATACATACCGATCCGTTTGGAGTCAATTCCTACCACTTTTCGTAAATAGTTCGATGCGGCTAGTACATCCCGCCAACCATAGCCAAAAATAGTGCCGTCGCTTGCTCCATGTGCCCGCAAATCGTAAACAAGTATGCCGTAGCCATGCTTCGCCAGCACATTGGCAAGTGGTAGCATCCCAGTTCGACTACCGCCCAGACCATGTGCAACGATGATAACTGCCCCATTTTGGGATGGAATATACCAGCCGCGCAATGTGATACCGTCATCTGCCTGAAACGAAACGTCGCTGTAGCTCAAGTTGTAAGTTGCAGGCGTATCACAGCAAGGAACAATACGTGGTGGATGTATTAAACTATTGCCATGCCGAACGCCGAGTAACGCCGAGACACCGATAAGTGCAATGAGCAACACCGAGGCGAAAACAAGTAGTAAATTGCGGGCATAGCGCCAGCGGTGTTTATTGGCTTTAGCTTTAGCGTGCATCGTTATCGTGACGAATCTTCTGAATTTGGCAGAGATCCTAAGATCATTGCGCCATGATCGGACGTGAACCCAAACGATTCGTACAATGGGCGTCCCTGTTCAGTGGCTGCCAGACTAAAGCTGTGTAGATCGTGATCGGCACACCAGCGGAATGCGGTTTTCAACAGTCGTCGTGCGAAGCCGCGTCGCCGAAACGCTGGATAGGTATATACGTCGCAGAAATGCCCGATGGTTAGCGACAGGTTGCGCGGCGTTGGTGATCGCGCGCGCAGCCACAGCCCGATCCCGGCGGCAACCTGCGAATCGACTATCATAAACCAGCCGAGATATTCCTCTTGGGCGATGCGTTCCGGCAGCCAGCTTTGAAGTGCCGCATACATCATGTCCAGTTGAGTACGCTCGTATCCGCCTTCTTCCTCGAACAACAATAGGCGATGTTGTGCAATGAGTGGCGCGTCCTCGGCAGTTACGCGGCAAATTTCGGCATCGCTCATCGCGTGTTCAGCTTCAATACAGCGGGCAGCAATGCATAGAAGGCCGTCGCATCGACCACGTCATCAAGCCTGACCTGATCGATCACGGTATGGGCATGGACTTCATCGCCGGGACCGAACCCGATACTTGGAATCCCTGCCTTGCCTGCCCAATACGTGCCGTTGGTGGAGAACTCCCATTTGCCTGTGCTAGGTGCTTCGCCATTCAACAGGCGAAGCGTTTCCTGTCCTGCCACAACCAGTGGATGCGTTTCAACCAAAGCCCATGATGGGAAAATTTTATCCACCGGGAATACAAATCCGGTATAGCTTGGGGTGGCATAATGCAGCAGTTCCATGTACAGATCAGGTGACTCGCCGACGATCTGGCGAACCTGTTCCAGCACACTTTCGGCACTTTCGCCAAAGGTCATACGCCGATCAATGAAGATCGTCGCTTCATCGGGTACGGCATTGATCGACGGCGTTTGAACATGCAAATCCGTCACGGTAATGCGGCCATGCCCCAAAAACGGATCGTCGCCCAATTCGCTATCCATATGACTGATCCGCTCGATCACCGGCAGCAGTTTATAAATCGCGTTATCACCCAGAAAATTGCTGGCGGCATGGGCACTGCGCCCTTTGGCGACAACTTTCATTTCGACGCGCCCTTTATGTCCGCGATATACCTGTAGTCGCGTTGGCTCACCGATCACCACGAAATCCGGGCGGACGCCTTCGACTTCAACCAGGGCGTGCGGCGCAATCCCATCACACCATTCTTCCATGTTGCCGAAATAGTAGGCCGTGTAGCCATCCAGTAAGCCCAGATCGCGCGCGATGGCAAGGCCATAGATCATGCCGGGAGTACTGGCCTTTTCATCCGATGCGCCGCGTGCGAACAGGATACCATCCTCGACTTTGCCAACAAACGGATCCCACTTCCACTCAGAGCGATCTCCAATGCCCACCGTGTCGATGTGACTGTCGTACAGGATTTTGGTAGCGCCGCTGCCAATGCGCCCCAGAATATTTCCCATTCTGTCGAAGCGAACTTCATCAAAGCCCAGGTGGTGCATTTCGTGGGCGGCGCGTCGGCCAACACCTTCGATCTGACTGTCATAACTAGGGATGGCGCACAGATCGCGCAAAAATCGAAGGATCGCGTCACGTCGTTTACCTACGCGCTCACGGATATGTTGGATGGTTTGGAGCGATGTCATGGAACCTCAAAGTGATGGGATCGATTGAAAATGTTCGACTGTTGGGAACGGATCATAGAAGTGATGCAGCAGCCGTTTCCATTCCTGGTACTGCACCGATCCTCGAAAGCCAATCGTGTGATCTTCGAGTGTGTCCCAGCGTACCAGCAAAATGTAACGAGCCGGATTTTCGAGGCAGCGTTGCAGATCGTGCGAAAGATAGCCAGGCATCGACGCAATGATCGATTGTGCCTGTTTGAACGCCGCTTCAAATTCGACAGTTTGCGTGGGAAGCACATCAAGGATAGCGACTTCCAAGATCATACTATCGCTCTATTCATTTCGGACAAGCTGCCGGGCAAACGTGTTATGCCGCTCAATATGTGGCATCAGATCAAGCGTTGTAAGCTGGCCTTCACGCACCACCACCTGACCATTGATGACACTGTAGCTAGCTGTTGGCGACGCACAAAACAGAACTGACGCAACCGGATCGTGCAGACCACCTGCAAACCCGATGGTATCTGTATCAACGGCGATGAAGTCTGCCGACATACCCGGCGCAAGGTGGCCTATATCATCGCGGCCAAGTACCGCTGCCCCGCCAAGCGTCGCCAATTCAAGCGCCTGACGTGCGCTAAGTGCCCCCGGATCGCCTGTGACACGTTGCAACAGCATCGCCTGACGCGCTTCGGCCAGCATATGGCTGCTATCATTTGAGGCCGAACCATCAACACCCAACCCGACCCGGAGTCCTTCGGCACGCATCCGGCGGATTGGCGCGATCCCGGATGCCAACCGCATATTCGAGGTGGGGCAGTGCGCGACACCCGTCCCTGTCCGCGCGAACAAACTGATCCCTTTATCGCTCAAATGAACGCAGTGCGCGTGCCATACATCATGCCCCACCCAGCCCACATCTTCAGCGTAATCAGCGGGTTCAAGGCCGAACGTTTGCAGACTAAAAGCAACATCCGGCTTGGTTTCGGCCAGATGGGTATGCAGCCGAACCCCATAAGCGCGTGCCAACACTGCTGATTCGCGCATCAAGTCCTGTGTCACGGTGAATGGTGAACAGGGTGCAACGGTGATTCGCAGCATGGCGTGACGCGCCGCATCATGATAAGTTTCGATCACACGGCGACAATCACGCAAAATGGCGTCTTCATCTTCAACCACGCTGTCGGGCGGCAATCCGCCTTGGCTTTCGCCAAGACTCATGCTGCCCCGGCTGGCATGAAAGCGCAAGCCGATTTCCTGTGCCGCGCGAATTTCATCATCCAGCCGCGCCCCGTTCGGATAGATATACAGGTGATCGCTGGCTGTTGTGCAGCCCGAAAGAATCAATTCGGCCATGCCTGTCAGTGCCGAAACGTAGACCATATCAGGCGTCAGGCGTGCCCAGATCGGGTATAGCGCCCTTAACCAATCGAATAGTTCCGCATCCTGAGCAGCCGCAACCGCCCGCGTCAAGGTCTGGAACAGGTGATGATGCGTATTGACCAGTCCAGGCAGGACGACATGGCCGCTCAGATCGATCACTTCGTCGGCGGTTGAAGGCAGTTCGGCGCTTGTACCAATGGCCTCGATCACGTTATCACTCACGAAAATCGCGCCATCGGGAATTTCGCGGCGTTGAGCATCCATGGTAACGAGTATGCGGGCGTGTCGGGCAAGTAAAGTGGGCATGGCTAACCTGGGCGGTGAATACGAACATCAAGAAAGTGAAGTGTCAGTTTAACGCGCTGAGCAAGGCTTGTAAACCAAAAGCGTCGGTTTGCTGCCAACTCAGCCAGCACGTGGTACGATCTGATGCTTACCATTTTCACAGGAAATTGCTGAGCATTATGAAGATCACGAGTCTCGAATTATTTGTTGTGCCGCCGCGCTGGTTGTTCCTCAAAATTTCGACGGATGAAGGCTTAGTCGGTTGGGGCGAACCGATTGTCGAGGGGCGCGCACAAACGGTGCAGGCCGCCGTGCGCGAGATGGAAGAATACCTGATCGGACGCGATCCCGATCAGATTGAGGACATCTGGCAGGTGCTTTATCGCAGCGGCTTCTATCGCGGCGGCCCCATTTCGATGAGTGCCATTGCCGGGATTGATCAGGCGTTGTGGGACATTAAAGGCAAACGTTATAACCTGCCGGTCTACCAGCTATTGGGCGGCCCTGTGCGTGATAAACTCCGCGTCTATTCGTGGATCGGCGGAGATCGCCCTTCGGATGTGGCGCAATCGGCACGCGAACGAGCAGCGGCGGGCTTTGATGCGCTCAAAATGAACGCCACCGAAGAACTGCACTACATTGAGACCTTCGACAAAGTGGAAGCGGTGATCGAACGAGTTGCGGCAGTGCGTGAGGCTGTCGGATCGAGCATGGGCGTCGCCGTCGATTTCCATGGCCGCGTTCATAAGTCGATGGCAAAAGTGATCGCCAAAGAATTGGAACCCTATCACCTGCTGTTTATCGAAGAACCTGTTTTGCCTGAGAACAACGAAGCTCTGCGCGATATTGCCAATCACACGTCCACTCCGATAGCGACAGGTGAACGCATGTTTTCGCGCTGGGACTTCAAACGCTTGTTGCAGGATGGCTATGTCGATATTATCCAGCCTGATCCGTCACATGCGGGCGGCATCACCGAAACGCGCAAGATCGCGGCGATGGCCGAAGCCTACGATGTGGCCGTTGCGCCGCACTGCCCGCTCGGCCCGATTGCACTGGCGGTATGTGTGCAGATCGACGCCGTCACGCCCAACGTTTTTATTCAGGAACAAAGTCTGGGCATTCACTATAATGAATCGAACGATCTGCTGGACTACCTGAACGATTCAAGCGTGTTCAAGTACGAAGATGGTTATGTAAAACTGCCACAGGGTCCTGGATTGGGCATCTCGGTCAATGAAGATTTTGTCCGGGAAAAAGCGCAAATCGGCCACAACTGGAAAAGCCCACAGTGGCGCAATCACGACGGTACGGTTGCCGAGTGGTGATACACTGTTATCACTCGTGGAGTACGGCTTTGGCGCGATGGGTGGACTTATCAGGAGTAATGAATGTTATTGCTCCTGATTTTGGCATTGCTTACCCGGCAGTACGCCGCCGCGCCTCAACGACGTTCGGCAGTCGTTCGATCTTGGAGAGGACACGCGCCAACTGTGTTGTGTTTTCCACTTCCATCGTAACCACAAAGGTGGCGATGCTGTGATTGGTGCTGATATTCACGTTGGACAGGCTGATCTTTTCATCGGCGGCCACAGCACCAATATCACGCATCAGCCCTTCACGGTCAAAGGCGATGATCGTGATCGGCACTGGGTAAGTCTTTTCGACCAATCGCCCCCAATTGACGTTGATGAAACGTTCCATCTCCGTGCTGTTGATCACGTTTGGGCAGTCGGCACGATGTACCGTAACGCCTTTGCCGCGCGTGATGTAGCCCACAATCGAATCGCCCTGAGTCGGGTTGCAGCAGCGCGCCAGATTGATAAGCAAGCCCGTTTCACCCAGAATGTCGATGCCATCCGAGGCATTGACCGGCTCTTTGGGGGCTTCGTTGTTAGGCGGCGGGACGTTCGCCAGGGACGCCGCTTCACGCCTTTCACGGCGCTCCGTTTCCAGGATTTTAGTGGCGATCTGTGCGCCCGTTATATCGCCAAAGCCAACCATCGACATAAAATCATCGGTGGATCGCACGCCGAAAATCGACGCCAAACCATCGCGCGGCATCGCATCGACGCCAAGTCGTTTCAGTTCCCGATCCACTACATCACGGCCAAGCTGAATATTTTTATCGCGGCCTTGCTTACGAAACCAACTCCGAATCTTGGCACGCGCCCGATTGGTGGTCACATAGCCCAGATTCGGGTTCAGCCAATCGAGGCTTGGCCCACCGCGTTTTGAAGTCAGCACTTCAACCCGATCCCCGGACTTAAGCTGATAATCGAGGTTGACAAGCTGCCCATTGACACGCGCGCCTCGGCAGCGATTGCCGATCTCGGTATGGACGTGATAGGCAAAGTCAATCGGTGTTGAACTGCCGGGCAAGTCGATAATGTCCCCTTTGGGCGTGAAGGCATAGATGCGCTCATCCATCAGCACATCGTTTTTCATCGTCTCGACGTATTCTTCGGCGTTCTGCTCGTCTTCGTCGTCGGCAAAATCCATCAGACGGCGCAAATGTGCCAGTCGCCGCTCGAACTGCTCGTCGCGGTTGGTGCCTTCCTTGTAGCGCCAGTGCGCCGCGACGCCGTACTCCGCGTGTTCGTGCATATCGGGCGTGCGAATCTGGATTTCGAGTGTCTTGCCTTCATCATCATGCACGGCGGTATGCAAACTCTGGTAGAAATTGTCCTTTGGCGACGCGATGTAATCATCAAATTCGCCGTGAATCGGATGCCAGATGCTGTGAACGATGCCCAACACGTGGTAGCAGGTCGCTTTGTCCTTGACGATCACGCGCACGGCACGCACATCGTAGACTTGATCGAACGGCACGCGCTTGCGCTCCATCTTGCGATAAATACTGTAGATGTGTTTTGGCCGCCCGCTGATCTGACCGTCGATGTCCACCTTCGCCATTTCCGCTTTGAGGGTGGCGATTTTGCGCTTCATGTAGGCTTCACGGTCAACCCGCCGTTCGTCGATATTGGCCGCGATCTCACGGTATTTATCCGGGTTCAGATAACGGAAGCTGAGGTCTTCCAGTTCCCATTTCATCTGCCAAATGCCAAGTCGGTTTGCCAGCGGCGCGAAAATATCCATCGTTTCGCGTGCCATACGTTTCTGGCGCTCCGCCGAAAGGTAGCCAAGCGTCCGCATGTTGTGCAGCCGATCCGCCAGCTTGATCAGGATCACGCGAATATCGTGATCCATCGCCAGAAATGTTTTCCGCAAGAATTCGGCTTCTCGAATCCCCGCTTTACCACCCTTCATGTTGTTTACGTCGGTGGGCAGTTGATCTAACTTGGTAACGCCGTTGACCAGCCGCGCTACCTCGATCCCAAATTCGCGCTCCAAATCCTCAAGCGTGACGGGAGTATCTTCGATCACGTCGTGGAGTAGTGCCGCCGCGATAGTTGGCGCGTCCATTCGCAGATCAGCCAGTATCTGAGCGACCGCCACCGGATGCGTCATGTACGGATCGCCGGACTTGCGAAGTTGATCGCCGTGCGCGCCTTTTGCGAACTGATAGGCACGCTCGATCATGGCGCGATCCGCCGTACTGAGTCGAGTCAGGTTTTTGAAAATGCCATCAAGTTCCACGTTACACCCGATTCCCATCAAATATTAACAATACATAATATAACGAGTCAGTATAATCAAAGCATTATCAGGCTGCAAGCAATCCGGCTCAGCATAAAAAAGTTGTAAATATGTACAATGTAGACGAAGCACTCGCGCGCATTCTTACCGCTTTTGAGCGATTGCCCGCGCAAAAAATGGCGCTTGATGAGGCATTGGGGCGCGTCTTGGCAGAGGATATTGTTTCCGACGTTGATCTACCGCCATTTGCTAACAGCAGCATGGATGGTTTTGCGGTACGTGCTGCCGATGTGCAAACGCCCGGCGTGCAGTTAGCCGTAATTGGTGACATTCCGGCGGGAGCGTTTCCATCGGGGCAAGTTGGCGCGGGTCAGGCAATGCGGATTATGACCGGTGCGCCCATGCCTGAAGGTGCGGATTCCGTCGTACCCGTCGAAAACACCGATGGCGAACGCATGTCTCCGACGCTGCCCAAAACCGTTCGGATCACCGAAAGTGGCAAAGTGGGCGATAACGTGCGCCCGACTGGTGAAGATATTCAACGCGGGCAAACGGTGCTGCACGCCGGGCGGGTATTGCGTGCCGCCGATCTGGGTGTGCTGGCCGGGTTAGGCGTTGGGTGGGTATCAGTTATCCGTCGGCCTATTGTAGCGATCCTTTCAACAGGCGATGAACTGCTGAACGTTGATGAGCCGCTTGTGCCGGGCAAAATCCGCGATATGAACGGCTACACGATCCCGGCGCTGGTTCGTCAGATCGGCGCGCAAGTGATACGACTTGGCATTGCCCGTGATACAGAGCAGGATGTACGCGCTCACCTGGAAAAGGCGATCAGCGCCAAAGCGGACTTGATCCTGAGTTCGGCAGGCGTATCGGTGGGCGCTTTTGACGTGGTAAAATCGGTGATCGAGTCGATGGGTGAGATCGGCTTCTGGAAAGTGAATCTGCGCCCTGGCAAGCCGCTGGCATTTGGGCAGGTGCAAGGCATCCCATTTTTGGGACTGCCTGGTAATCCGGTTAGCGCGATGGTCACATTTGATGTGTTCGCGCGCCCGGCGATCCTGAAGATGATGGGGCGCGATCCGAATGTGCAGACTGCCGAGGCGATCACGGTGGAGTCGATGCGGAGTGATGGACGGCGTACTTACATGCGGGTGATGGTGGAGCGGCGCGATGGTCAGATTTATGCACGCACGACGCGCAACCAGAGTTCAGGCGTCCTCACTTCGCTTGTGAACGCCGATGGCCTGTTAATTGTACCGGACGGTGTGACCGATGTCCCCGCAGGCACTCGGCTGCCGATCCGATTGTTTGATGTGTAGTGGTATCAGGAGCAAAACGTGTCTACAGTAACAACTTCATCGGGTTCAACAATGGTCAGCAGCGCCCCGGCCAAACGGCGCGATTGGCTTAAATTGATCAGTTTCGTACCCTTAATCATCGGCCTGATCGATGCCACCTACCTGAGCTATGTCAAGCTGGCAAAAGTGGAAGCCTTCTGCCCAAAAGATGGCACTTTCAACTGTGATCTGGTGCAAGGCTCAGTGTATGGTCAGATCGCCGGGATTCCGCTGGGCTACATCGGGTTGGTGGGTTATCTGGGAATTCTGGCGGTGCTGCTGCTCGAAGGTCGCGTTACATTTTTTACGCAGCGCGGCCCGTTGATCCTGTTTGCGATGACCTTGTTCGGCTTCCTGTATTCAGCCTACCTGACCTCGATTGAGGCGTTTGTGCTGCGCGCCTGGTGCATGTACTGCCTGCTTTCGGCGGCCATGATGACACTGTTGTTCATCTTTTCGGCGGTTCGCGCTTGGCGACAGTTTAGCGTGCTGCCTGAGGAATTGGCGCTCAATGAAGACGCTTAGCCGCCAAAACTCACAGACCAGTAAAAAAACAACGATTGTGCGAAGGAGACAATGCCAATAACGAGCAATCCGCAAGTCAGCCAATAGGCCGTGTATCGGAATAGAGTAAACCACCAAAAAGCACTGCCAAAAAGCGGGCTGTTGTGATGATTCGATTCAAGCGTACCTATCTTTTTGATAATCAGGGATTTCCCGCGATGGTTTGCATATAGTGCTAAGAGCGTGATGCTAATGGTTGGTATTAGGAACAGCATCAGAATGCCGAATGCGTAGTTCTCGTATATAAAGACAGGCTCATAAGCCAGCCTGCACAGCGGCAAAAGTATGATGAGAAATATGACTAACAGTTCGATTGACATTTGATCTGTTTGCCAAAGCGTGATGCGTGCTGATTGATTATTCAAATAAGTTGACATCGCTCCACGATAAAAAGCGAAACCGATAATGAGGCTGAGGATGATCAACCACTCATTATGTTGGAACAGGAAAGAGCTTCCAAATGGCACGATCAGCGAAAGCAACCCTGTTCCCACGGCCAGCCTCAGCGTGAACCAATCCGAGAAGTCGCGTCGCCGCGCAAGTGTCACTGCCGTTCCAACGCTAAGTGCCACGACAAGCGCGCTCATAACGATGAGAATGAGCGGTGCATCCACGTTCTCATTTGTCAGCCAGAAGAAAATTGCAATGGCAGACGGCAACGTAAGTACGCACGAAACTTTTAATGCTAACTGAAGGGCTTTATCCGCTTCGTCGATTGGATAGATATAGCGGTAAGCCTGCCCGATCAGCCAGGCATGTAGAATGGGCAGGGGTGGTATCAAAAGTATAAACACGATGACCGTCGTAATGGTGACTGGATTACGTATCGATAGCGGCGATAAAATCCCATCAATACCCTCGTGGCTAATTTGCCAGGGACGCACATTGGAAGTGGGTGGATTCGGACCGATCAAAACTCCGGCTAAACCCATTGCCGCATAGATCACATTCTGACCGCCTGGCGTAATCGATTGTCCAACATGCAGTTGAAAACCAACTGACCTGAAAAGTTGAAAACCGCTCTGCATATCGTGAAAAAAAGTGCGAAAAACGGGTTTCGGTGGAACCCAAACGATTTTCTCTCGATACTTCAGATCGCCACTGTCAATATAAAGATCGTTGTAACTGCTCAGGCAGGGGAAAGACAAGGTGGATAAAAAGGAGTTCCAGCAAAAGCGGATTCAAGGGCGTGTAAGGCAGTGAGGCCATTTTTGCGCGCGGTAGACAAGTAGCCACAAAT
>JBBSEU010000084.1:0-19983 GCA_038239365.1 Aggregatilineales bacterium | reverse complement strand
GTTTTAGTAGAAATCATTTTGGTGGCGGTGTGTGCAGTGTTGTGCGGTGCAGAAGGCTGGAGTGAAATTGAGGAATTCGGAGAAGCGAAGCGGGAGTGGCTTAAACAGTATTTGGCGCTTGAGGGGGGAATACCATCACATAGCACCGCCAGTCTCAAGCGCAAACGCTTTCACGCTGCCTTAGATGATGCTTTCTTGCTCGAATTGCTCTCTCAATTTTGATGCGTTTGCCCTGATTCCCGAAGTGGGAACACTAAACTTGGATATTGAATTCCTGTTCTCGTTTGAGAAGTCGCTTGATAATCTGGTTCTCGATAGGCGGATACATCCGGTATACGTAATGGTCGTTTTTCAATCATATCCGGCCATTCAAGTTCTACTTGCAGGGATTGATCTCCATAAGCAGTATAGCCTTCTGGCAGCCGTTCATTGAGTGCAAACGTAATGGCTGCGATGTATTCCCCATGAAAGCTATGCCACATTTCTGCATCCGGGCGCGGCGTCTGCTGCAAACTGAGCAGATGCGCGTTGGGACCCTTATATTCGTTCTTGCGCGATTTAATCGGTTGTTTGCTTAAGCGTGGCATTGCCTTACTGTTCTCGCTCTAATACCTGACGAATAAGTGCAGCACGTTCATGGCGTCCCCGTCGTTCATTAACGGCAAGCTGCAAATCGAGTGGCGGCACGCGAAGCAAATGATCACGCCATTGTACCGTCTCCAAACGACGCACGGCTTCCGGACCAAAATCATTTATATTGGGTTGATCAGCCGCCGCCACCACACCACCAGTGATGTCTATACACACATGCAAAAATGCCCGTCCGAACCAGTTGACTACCCAACCACGCGCATCTTCGAGCGGTCCAACCATAAAATCAAGTAGTAACCCCGCGATCTGATGCACACCCGCATCATCTGTACCCAAATCAATATCGCCAGGTGAAACCGCCAGGCCGCGTATCGCTAACGCAGTACTGCCCAAAAGCCACCAATTGATCTCACGCTTCTCAACCCGACCAATGAAAGCTTCAAGCCCTTGGTCCCATGGCGTCGACTGAACACCCGCCCTCTGCAAAATGAGTGGTTCGATATACTGCTTAAAGTTGAGATATGTTTGCTCAAGATGCGGATCATCGGAGCGGTATGGACGCCCATAGCCGTCGTCTACTGGGTTATAGGCTAGTGCAAGCAGTGCGTCGTGATACGCTGGATCAACGTCCGACACAATGAAATAGGTTTTATCGCCAATTGTTTTGCGGCCAGTGTTCATTTCCGCACCTCGCTAAGGTTTTGTCGCTTCCTCGCTGACGCTTTGCGTAATCACGACTGACCACGACTCGTCGGGTTGCATTGTGACATGCCATATCTGCAAAAAGGCAGTTCCCTGATAACCGCGCTCAAACCCGGCTTCGGAGAGTGCAATCGTTTCGAGCGGGAAACGCCACAGGAATGCAGGCTTGCTCAATTCGGTGGTCAGTGTCAAGTTCCGCAGGTTGCTATCGGCACTGTATTGACTGATGTTATCCACTGCCGCCACTTCAAGCAGCGAATGCCGGGTTGAGTCGCTGTTAAGCCGCAGCGCGCAGTAATTCAAGTCCTGGCCGCCATCAAAGCCAACCACCGTCTCAACGCCAAAATGTACCTCAAGCGGTGTTGGGCTGATGTGTGAAAGTGTATAAATCACGCTGAACGAGTGCTTATCACGTTCAAAGGTGAACGTTTTGGCGACTCGGATCGGCTGATGCACTTCCCCGATCCAGACATGCCCATCGCGCCTCAAATGGAAGTTCACGCTTTTATCGGCCTTGCTCGTTTCGGCCTTGTAAGGCTGATTGACAAAATCACCCTGCTCGGCATACTGTGCCCGGTAGAACTCATCCAATGTTGTGTGCGCCCCGATAAAGTGATCGAGGAACGCGGCGCGGCGATGCCAGTCATAGATCAGGAATTTTTCCAGCCCGGTTTCTTTGGCGCGCACTGTTTTGCTGTGAATATTCTCCATTTCGGTAGAAGTCGGTGATTCAGGTGTCACGACGCGATTTTCGCGGGCAGCTTCGATCAGATCGATGTGATAGGCTTCTTTGTGGCGGCTCATAATATTGAGCAGGTTGTAACGCCCCGGACGATAATCCAGTTCGATCATGCCGCCGCCCACCTCTGGTGACCAGATCGCGTTGAAGGGCGTGCCAGTCATCACCAGTTCATTGCGCCCATCCCGATCAAAGTCCGTCGTGACAAGTTTCAGATTAGTTTCGTCGACATCGGCCATGGCCTCAGCAGCGATCAAGTTGGCGTAGTTAGCAACGCGGAAGTTGAATAGATAAATTCCGCCGAACACGCCATGCCAGTACGGATCATTGCTTTGCGCTGCCCATAGCAGATCAAGCGCCTCATCCCGTTTGCGGCCACGTCGCATTTCGTGTACGGCGGCACTCACTGCCAAAGCACGCTTTTGCATGTGGTTGATCTCGTCATACTTGACCATGAAGCTGCGCCAGATACCACCCCGCAAAAAGCGTGTCACATCAGTTCGCTTTTGTTCCTCGAAGGCGTGCTTGAGTGTGGTCAGTTGGTATGACGCCTCAGCAGGCAAACTCCATTCACCCATCTCCATATAGCTGGCCGTCGGCAGATAGACACGTCCTAACGCCGGATACTGTTCCATATATTGCGCGGGCGAAGCCGTTTTGATCCAATCGGCATTCTTTTCAATGGCACTGAACAGCGATTCCATGTATTTGCCATCGCCCCAGCAGTGTTCATAAGTGCCCGGCCAGGTGCCGAACTTTTCACCATCATCACCCATAAAGGCCAGCTTGGGAACATACGAGGGGAGCGGTTGATCGGCTTCGGTTCGCAGCCATTCGATCAAGGTGTCAACGGGCGACCAGGGAATCGAATAGCGCAGATAGGCCAGCGTCGGGAACACGGCCAATGTGTGCCCTTGCTCCTCGGTCACGTAGTAGCCGAACAATTCCTTTTCTTTATCGAAGCCAACACCTTCAAAGTGCGTATCATCCACAATGACGTATTTTACGCCCGCTTGCTGGATCGGGCGCGGCAAATGCGGCTCCCACACACGCTCGGCCAGCCACATGCCTTTCGCATCGTAGCCGAACGTCTCTTTGACCGCTTCCGTTAACTTCTGAATCTGGCCGATCTTGTCTTCATCGGGTAAAGCGACCAGTACTGGCTCGTAATAACCACCCGTCAGGATTTCGACCTGCCCCTGTGCCACCAAAATACGCAGCCGTTCGATCAGTTCGGGGTGATGAACCTTTAGCCAATCAAGCAATGCCCCGGTGAAGTGCATCCCGACATTGACCCTGGGGTGACGTTCCAGAAGTTCGATGAGCGGCATATAGCTCACATTGGTGCTGTGTTCACTGACGTAATCGAATTGGCCGACAGGCTGATGATTGTGAAAGACAAGCGACAGATAGATCGGCGCGGTCATAGGGTAAGTCCTTTTGCAGAGCTAACAGTAGTTACTGTGTATTTCCTAAACGGGCTGATTATAGCGTATCAGCGTGTTTCGATGGCGATCAGGCTAAACAGCAGCGTGTCGCAGCGTACCGCCATTTCGATCTGGCCTTTGGCCGTGCCCTTGCGCGTATCATTGGTACGGGTTACATCCGGGATACGAACTGTGTATTCGATCAGCACCCGCGATGGCTCGACGCTGGCATCGACTTTGGTGGCGTTCAGTTTATCATGGGCGGCAAAGGCTTCGACCAGATGCGGACGCAGGTCAGGGAAGTTTTGCCGCGTAGCGACGAAAGCGGTGGGGGCGTCAATGTATTGTCGCAAATCAGGCGCAATCATCTTCATTACAGCATCAACATCGCCTTTGTTATAGCTTTCGAGGAAATCAACGGCGATCTGTTGTGCTTTCGACGGTTCAGCACAGTCGGGTGGCACAGAAGGCGGCCCAACCGTTTCGGGTAGAACTTGCAGGGTTTGCCTTTGTATTGAGATCGGCGTCACCGTGGCAATTTCCGTGCCCGCGCACCCCGAAAGGAGAAATATCACCACTAGTCCACACACACTAATCAGGCGCATAGTCGATCTTCCTGAACGTAATCGCCAAGACTTGCCAATCTGTCGCTCATTTGTTTTTTCCTTCATTCCGCAATATCCACGTAAGCAAACAGCGTTACAATCGTTCCAAGATCACATTATGGGAACATTATATATGCCCAACGCCGATCCTGGCTCGAAGCACGTTCGGGATCAACTGGATCGTCCCTTACGTGATTTGCGGATTTCGGTCACGGACCGCTGCAACTTTCGCTGTACGTACTGTATGCCCGCCGAAATCTTTGGCGAAAAATATCAGTTCCTCAACAAGGATCAAATCCTGTCCTTTGAGGAAATTACCCGGCTGACGCGCATTATCATTCGATTGGGCGCGGTCAAGCTGCGTTTGACGGGTGGTGAGCCGCTCGTTCGGCAGAACGTTCAGGAACTGGTACGACAGTTGGCGCTTTTGGATGGCGCAGAAGACTTAGCGATGACTACCAATGGCGTGCGGCTGCCCCTGTTGGCACACGAACTGAAGGCCGCAGGCTTACAGCGTGTGACCGTCAGCTTGGATAGTATGGATAATGACGTATTTCGACAGATGAACGGCGGCAAAGCGGATGTATCGGATGTATTGGCTGGCATTGCGGCGGCAGAAGCAGCCAGACTGACGCCGATCAAGATTAACGCGGTAGTGCAGCGCGGCGTCAACGATCACACGATCCTCGGTCTGGCACGCTACTGCAAAGATCACGGCTATATTCTACGCTTCATCGAATATATGGATGTGGGCAATCGTAACGGCTGGAAGATGGAGCAGGTAGTTCCAGCGCGGGAGATGGTTGAACGGATTGACGCCGTGCTGCCGCTTGAGCCTTTGCCGCGCAGTTACAGCAGTGAAACAGCATTACGCTATCAGTATCGTGACGGCGGCGGCGAAATCGGGTTGATCGCGTCGGTGACGATGCCGTTTTGTGGTGATTGCTCTCGGATGCGGCTCTCACCCGAAGGCTCAATTTATACGTGCTTGTTTGCCACACAGGGCACCGATCTCAAAACGCCGATGCGCGCCGGGGCAAGCGATGATGATCTTGAAGCGATGATCAGGGGGACCTGGGAAGCGCGTACTGACCGCTATTCCGAGATACGGACCCATGTGACCGATCATTCTCACAAGATCGAGATGTACTATATTGGCGGGTAGACATTAGCCCAGTCGCCGTGCCGTTTGGAGAGCATTGCGCCGGGCGCTTCGGTCAACTGAGCTGCCAGTGGGACACTAAAGGTAAATGTCGAGCCGCGTTCTGGCGTACTCTGTACCCAAATTTTGCCGCCGTGCAGAGTCACCAATTCGCGGGCGATAGCCAGGCCAAGCCCTGCGCCCGAACGACGATTGCTTGCGTCCTCCTTGACCTGGAAAAACCGCTCAAAGATGATCTTTTGGTGTGAGACCGGGATACCGATACCCGTATCCTGCACCGCGACTTGTACTTCATCGCCATGAATCACCATCTGTAGTCGGACTGCGCCACGCTCTGTGAATTTGAGAGCATTGGTCAGCAAGTTATAAATCACCTGACTGATGCGTACTTCATCAACACCCGCGATCACGGGTGTGTTGGGCAGGCTGCATGTCAGCGATAATGCTTTTTCACGGGCGATAATCTGCATACTATCCATCACATCCTGCACCACTGGACGCATATCCATCGGTTTTACGCTCAGGCGCATCTGTCCCGCATCCAGTCGTGCCACATCCAGCAAATTGTTGATCATGCTGAGCAGGTGCTTACCCGATTTGTAAATGGCTTTCACGGACGGCGCAATCGAGTCTGGTAGTGGCTGCGGATCAGTCAGCATCAAGTCGGCATGGCCGATGATCGAGACCAGTGGCGTTCGCAGTTCGTGACTCATACTTGCCAGGAATTCGCTTTTAAGCTGGCTTGCATCACGCTCTTTTTCCATTCGAAAGCGTATGTCTTCCAGATATTGTTCAGTCGCTTGTTGCAACTTTCGGTGAGGCGTAATGTTGACGGCCACGTACAAGATATGAGTCATGGTTGCGCTGTCTGAGCCAGTTATCGGCACCGCTTTTTCTTCAATACTGATCGGTATGCCGCGTTCGTCATGGACGATGCTCAGTGTTTCCGGGTGTTCAAAGGACTGTCCGGTACGTTTGACGATCTCCCACGGCAAAATGTTGGAATCCGAAATGGTTTCGGCATTGGGGTCTTTATACTCGACAACCTGAGGTGTTACAGCCCGACGCGCCTGTGCTTGCTGATCAAGTGGGCCAATCAGTTTCTCGACAGTTTGATTGAACCAGTACGGCTTCAGGCTTTCGGCCTCAAACACGGCGACACCAATCGGCAGTTGCTCCACAATATCGCTTAGCAACTTGGATTCACGTTTGACATGTTGGATTGCCTGCTGGCGCTCCTTTGCCAGCAGCCAGCAAACAATCGAAAAAAGCACCTGAATATAGACTGGTGTAAGAAATGTTGTGATAAGCAGCGGCTTTTCAATGAGCGACATCGAATAAGCGCGCCACAACGCATAAACGATTGAAAATAACACCAGATTGATGATGCCCATGACCAGCGCGGCAGAAGGCCTGATGAGCAGAGAAGCAACGAACGCCGAAAAAGTTAGGAGTGACGCACAAACAGGCAAAGCAGCTTCGCTAGCTGTGGTACGAGCGCCCAGGCCAGCCAGAATGCTGACGATCAATGAGTAACTTAGTAAAAACCAATTAGTTGCTGCGACTACCCGCCCCGCACGCGCCAGAATGAATGCGGGTATGATTGCGCCAGTAATGATCACCAAAAACGACATAAAATAACTGCGCGCGATCACTAAATCAATGAGCGCAAATGGCGTACAAACCGCAACGAATATCCACAACAGATTGAGAAGCGCATGACTCCGTTCGAGTACGGCTTCGTCCTGACTCTGAACATACAACAGAGCAGCTTGCATTGACTTCCAGCGGTTTGGCATGTTCGTTTCCTAGCAGTGATGTTTTAATTCTACCCATTTATCGCGGCATGATGATGATTAAAGCCTGATCCTTTTATTCGCAAACTCACATCTTTTTGGGGTATACAACGTATAGTTAAGTAGTATAACTGAGGGACGTTTCGATACGATCCACAAAGGATTTTGCTTATGACAAGCGCAGTCCCAAGCGTGCCTGTCAGTGTTCCGCGCCCAACAACAGTCACCGTGCAAACCAGACTCATGCTGCTGGCCGCCGGTGCCGCCGCGATTCTGCTCACCCTGATCGCCATTGCACAGGCGCAAAACGCCTATCAGACAACCTATCAACTGTTCAGTACTATTGCCGAGAGCAGCAGCGCCAAAGTGGATGCCTCTGAACAGGCGCTGCGTTATGTGGCAGATATGGACACCAATGCCGCGACATTTGTTGCCACCGCGTCCGATAACCCCAAGCACTGGACTAGCCTCGATGCCATTCACAGCGGCTATCAAAAATTCCGTGAGGAAATGTTCACGGTGCGTGCCAATCTGGGCAGCGACGAAGAAACGAAAATCTATCAGCAAATCGAATACTTTTCGTTCGATCAGTTCTGGCAGCACGTCGGCAATCTACTCACGGCACAGCAAAATGGGGATCGAGATACCACACTGCGTGAGTACATCATTGCCGATAACTATTTGCAGAACCAGATCGCGCGCTACCTGCTGCAATTGGAGGCGCTCAACTTCAAGGCGATGCAGGACACACAGCACAGTGCCGCTGAAATCATCAACCGCCAGAACTTTTTCCTGACCGTGTTGGTGCTTTTGCTGGCAATCGGCCTGACGGTGCTATCCTTCTGGCTGCGTCGCAAAGTACGCCGCTACGTCACGCCCGGCATTGACGCCGCGATGGTACTTGGCTGGGTTCTGGCGATCCTGATGATCGTCGAGTTGGGAAGTGCCCCGGAGTCGCTGCGAAAAATGGTAGATGATGCGTATATCAGCGTCACAGCCAGCGCGCGCGTGTTGGCTGTTGCTAATCAGGCAAATGCAATGGCAAGCGGTTCAGTGATTGATCCGGCCAATGCTGCCTACTGGCAAGCTAACTTTGAAACCTACAAAAACGCGGTAGAACTGCGGATGTGCGGTCAACCAGGCTGTCTGGGGAACACCTTCACCAACGGACACGATTCGGCGCTGCCTGCGGTTGTCCAGAACGCCAATCGCATTACGCCAGAAAATGCCAGCGCAATTGGCGTCAAACCGCTCGTTGCAAACATTACCTTTTCCGGCGAAGCACCCGCAATCGAAAATGCGCGTCAGGCGTTTGTCGACTACCTGAGTGTTGACGCCAAATTGCGCGGCCTGATCAAAGCCAACAATCTGGATGATGCCAGTGTCACTGTGACAGGTAGTGACGTGGGACAAAGCGGTGAGGCTTTCACGCGCTTCACTCAAGCGGTTGAGCAGGAACGCAAAATCAACCGCGATGTCTTTGACCGCATTTGGAACGACACCCGCGCTGCGCTCAGCTTGCACCAATTGCTGTTCGGGTTGGGCGGCTACGTGCTGCTGATCATTTTGCTGGTAGTGGGCGTCGTACACCGTTTCCGTGAACTTTAAGCGAGGAATTCTGGCGATGAAATCTCGAAATTTCGCACTGGCAGTTATTTGTTTACTGCTCAGTGCTGGTCTGTATCGTCCGAGTCTGGCGCAGCAAAGCGCGGCCAACACGATGACCGTCGTTGTCGAAAGCGCGCCATCTGATCTTGACCCGGCCAGTTCCTATGATGAAAACTCGAATATCCCGCTGCGTGCCGTTTACGAAGGGCTGGTCACACTCAAGGGCGACTCATTGACCGAGACCATACCGGTGTTAGCCGAGTCGGTGGATAATCAGAAGGATACGGTCTATACCTTCAAACTTCGGCAGAACGTCAAGTTTCACGATGGTACAAACTTTGATGCTGCCGCCGCCAAATTCGGCCTGACGCGCACCGTTATCGCCAAACGGGGTACGGATGCCATCCTGGGAACATTCCTGACCGATCCCAACAAAATGATCCAGGTGGTTGATCCGCAAACGCTGAAAATCACCTTTGATCATCCACAGCCGCTGTTTCTGGTGGCGTTGGCCGCGTCCTATGGTACAGGATTGGTGAGTCCGGCGGCAGTCAAGGCCCACACCCAGAACAATGACGATGCCCACGAATGGCTGCAAACCCATGAAGCCGGGACGGGGCCGTACACGTTAAACAACGCTGAGATGAAAAGTGATGCGCCAATTACCCTCAAACGGTTCGATGCGTATTGGCGCGGCTGGAGTGGTTCGCACTTCGATCAGGTGGTGATCAGCGTTTTACCACAATCAATGCAGCGCCGTGCCGCACTCGAAAAAGGTCAGGCTGACGCTGCAACCGTCTTGCTACCCGAAGATTTGGCGAAACTCGAAAAAGCCGGGCACTACCAGTTCGATCCGATTCCTACCCTGCGTGTGGACTTCCTGATCATGGCCGCCGGTTACGGCCCGCTCCAAAGCCCCAAAGCTCGTCAGGCGATGGCCTATGCGTTCGACTACACAGCCTACAATCGCGCCGAACTTGGCAATCGCGGACGCCAACCGAACGGCCCATTCCCCAGCACTTTGCTTGGCGCGGATACGTCGGCATTCACGTACATGACGGATCTGAAAAAAGCGCGCCAACTGCTTGACGAGGCAGGTGTGCGCCCCGGTACGGAACTCGTTTTTGCCGCCCCCGAAGGACGTGGTGACCTGGCCGGAGCGATTCTGAAACAGCAGCTAGAGCAGATCGGCCTGACGCTGACTATCAAAAAGTTCAGCAATGACGCCTATCAAGCCCTGTTGACGGGCGAAAAAACACCGGATCGGCCTGACTTTTTCCTGCAATCGTGGTGGCCGGACTATAATAGCCCACTCAACTACAGCTATCCGTTGTTCTATTCCGGGTCTGCCGGTCAGTCGGGGCAGAACGCAGGCTACTATGCCAACAAGGACGTAGATAAAAACATTCAGGCAGCGCAAAATGCGCGCACTGTTGACGAAATGGCGCAGTTGTTCAAGCCAGTGCAGCAGACCCTGACAAAGGATGATCCAGCCGGCATCTTCATGGCGCAATCGCCGGATCGAACAGTGGTCAGCGGCTCTATCAAAGGGCAGATATTCAATGTGCTGTACCTGGGTACATTCGACTTCTACGCTTTATCGCGCGGCTAGCTATCGCTGGAGCAACTCGTTTGTCAACCCAAACAAATGGGGTTGAATTTTAACATGATCGGATAGATGATTAAATTTATCCGATCATATACTGAGAGTTAAACCTTGACAGTTGCGAATAAATCCAGGTTTTCACTCAAGCGTTGGCTCATTGGCCGACCACTGCCTACTCAGGACCTAGCTCATCAATCGATCAGTCGCTTTATCGGCTTAGCGGTATTTGCGTCGGATGCGCTTTCGTCTACGGCCTACGCGACGGAAGAAATCCTGTTGATCCTGGCAATCGCCGGAGCAGGATTTCTTCACTTATCAATCCCCATTGCAGCAGCCATTGCTGTACTATTGATCATCGTCACGCTGTCTTATCGGCAAACGATTTATGCGTACCCAAGCGGCGGTGGTGCCTATATTGTCGCGCGCGATAATCTGGGTGAACTGCCTGCCCAGATCGCGGGTGCGGCTTTGCTGACTGACTACATTCTGACGGTAGCCGTCAGTGTTTCCAGCGGCACAGCGCAGATCGCTTCAGCGATTCCATCGCTGCTGCCCTACCGTGTCGAAATTGCGGTGGCCGTTATTATCCTAATGACTATCGTCAACCTGAGAGGCGTCAAGGAGTCGGGACGTGTTTTCGCTGTGCCGACGTATTTCTTCCTCGGCTCGGCCTTTTTGCTGCTGGGAGTTGGCCTGTATAAATACCTGACCGGGCAGTTGACGCCGGTAACGGGCGTTGAAATGATTCAGGAATCGCTTGAACCACTCGGCTTGTTCCTAATATTGCGGGCATTCTCAAGTGGTTGCACGGCATTGACCGGGATCGAAGCGATCTCCAACGGCATTACGGCCTTCAAAGAGCCAAAAAGCAAAAATGCGGCAGCTACGCTCGTCGCCATGAGTACCATTTTGATCACCGTCTTTCTGGGCTTCACCCTGCTGGCAAATCAGATTGGCGCGCTGCCGTCCCTTACGGAGACGGTCATTTCACAGATGGCACGTGCTATCTACGGCAACGGCTTTTTGTATTACGCGACATTGGCCGGAACTGCGCTGATTCTGCTGATGGCCGCCAATACCAGCTATGCCGACTTTCCCCGTCTGGCGGCGCTGCACGCAGGCGATGGCTTTTTGCCGCGTCAATTGACGTTTCGTGGGACACGCCTGGTATTCTCCTACGGCATCGAGGCGCTGGGTGGACTGGCGATCCTGCTTGTCATTTTCTTTCAGGCTCAGGTGTCGGCACTGATTCCGCTGTATGCGATTGGTGTATTTTTGAGCTTCACCATGTCACAGTCCGGGATGGTGGTTCGCGCTCGAAAAATGGGCAGGATGAAACCCGGTGAAGTGATCAAAACCGAAGCGACGACGCTGGAATACGATCCGCACTGGCGTCAGCATATGCTGCTCAGCGCGGTTGGTGCCGTCGTGACGGGTATCGTGATGGTTGTCTTTGCCGTTACCAAATTCGCGGCAGGTGCCTGGTTCATTTTGCTGTTGATCCCGGTGCTGGTCTTCGTCTTTTTCAGAATTCACTACCACTACCGCGATGTGGCTGCCTTTTTGAGCCTCTCGAATCCGAAACGCATCAAGCACAATGTCGGACCGGTGATGAGTCTGCTGCTCATTGAAGATGTTCACGCGGGTACGCTGCGAATGGTTGATTATGCTAAATCAGCCTGTGTGCCCTGGAAAGCCATACACGTCGCCATCCGCCCCGAAAAAACCGAGGAAGTCCGCGAAAAATGGGCGGAGCGCGTGGGCGATGGCGAGTTGGTAATCATTCCATCGCCTTATCGACTGCTGATTGACCCGATTCGGGAGTGCATACAAAACGAACTGAATAAGCAGCCCGAAGGCTATATCAATGTCGTGATGGGACACCTAGCGATGGATAGCGTCTGGGAACAGGCACTTCACCAGAACAGTGCATTGATCTTTAGTTTGGCACTGCAAGGCTTGGAGCGCGTGGTAGTGACAACAATCCCATACCAGATTCATCATTTACATCACGCCAACGGTCACGATTTAGAAACTACAACATCACTCTCTGACTCCCCTGCGCCCTGAGGTCTACTCCGATAACCACTGCGCGGCGGCTTTGGCATGATAGCTCACGATCAGGTCAGCCCCCGCGCGTTTGATTCCGGTCAATATCTCCAATGCGACTCTGCGCTCATCGATCCAGCCGTTTTGCGCCGCCGCTTTGACCATGCTGTATTCGCCACTGACGTTATAGGCCACCAACGGTAACTCGAACGTTTCACGTACCCGCCGCACAATATCCAGGTACGCACTGGCCGGTTTGACCATCAGCATATCCGCGCCTTCCTCGACATCCAACCGGGCTTCTCGGATGGCTTCACGGGCGTTGGCCGGGTCCATCTGGTAACTGTGCCGATCTCCAAACTGCGGCGGACTCTGGGCTGCATCGCGGAATGGGCCGTAAAAGCTGCTGGCATATTTGACCGCATACGACAAAATGCCCACGTTTTGAAAACTTGCGGCGTCAAGCGCACTTCGGATCGCGCCCACCATGCCGTCCATCATGCCACTTGGCGCGACAATATCCGCGCCCGCCGCCGCGTGAGACATGACCACTCGCCCTAAAATATCAAGCGTTTCATCATTGATGATCTGACCATCGCGCACAATCCCACAGTGGCCGTGATCGGTGTATTCGCACATGCACACATCCGTGATCACGATCATTTCCGGTTGTGCATCTTTGATCGCCTTGATCGCCTGCTGGATGATCCCATCCGCCGCGAAATTTTCAGTACCTCTGGCGTCCTTATATGCGGGTAATCCAAACAACAACACCGCTGGAATCCCCAGTTTGGCGATACTGGCTACTTCGTCCTTGAGCCGATCTACCGAAAAATGGAACACGCCCGGCATGGATGGGATTTCTTCCTGAACATCGCGGCCATGTACGATGAACAGCGGGTAAATAAAATCGCCGGGTGAAAGCTGTATCTCACGAACCATACTCCGCAAAGTCGGGTTTGTACGCAGGCGGCGCAAGCGGGTGGTAGGAAATGTCATTCGTTTGAAGTCTCCAAAAGGGCATTCAGCAGTCCGGTTATCGTATATTCATTGGCGATCAGATCGACGCGCAAACCCTTTTCGCGCGCGGTTTGTGCCGTGATCGGGCCAATACAGGCGATCAATGCGCGTCCCGCAATAGATAAAGCGTCATCACCTAGCAGCTCGCAGAAAAATTGTACCGTCGACGAACTGGTAAAGGTGATCACATCAACTCCAGCGCGCAGTTCAGCATAGGCGTGTGCTTGTGGTGCGCCGCGTATCGTATGATACACCGCCACTTCATCAACCTGTGCGCCCCACTCGATCAATCCGTCACGCAAGGCAGCGCGGGCAATATCGGCACGCAGCAGTAAAAAGTGTTGACCGCTAATTGATCCGCGTTCTGCCAAACTTTCAAGGATCGCTTCCGCGATATATTCGCCGGGTTGCAATGCCGGAATCAATCCGTAGCCTCTTAAGGTTGCAGCCGTCGCGGGGCCAATCACCGCGATTTGCCGCTGATTTAAGATACTCAGTGGCAACTGTAAGGTTTGCAGCCGTTCACAGGTGATCCGCACACCGTTCACGCTGGTGAAAATCACCCAATCGTAGGTTGATAGCCGATTTAGTACTGCGTCTAAGACCGTCGTATCGGTCAGGGGCGTAATCTCAATCGTTGGGAAAATAATCGGGATCGCGCCCGCTTCTTGAAGCAACCGAATGAACGATTGTGCCTGCGCTTCGGGGCGCGTGATGACGATCCGCTTTCCTGATAATGCGCCGCTCACGGCTGGCTTTCCTTTCGGATTGCCGCCAACAATTCGCCCGCGCCTTGTGCCAGGGCTTGCGCGGCCAATTGTTCACCCATTTCGATGCACTGTTCTCGATTTTTCACCACACGCGCCGCTTGAACTGTGATCGTGCGTGTTCCATCCAGACTGATCACCCGCCCGGTCAGGTGCAGCGCCGCCTGATTGAATTGTGCCAGCGCCGCCACAGGCAGCCGACAGCCCGAATCGAGTGTACCGGAAAAAGCGCGTTCAGCTTCAACCGCTAGCCGTGTTGCCAGGTGATCGAGGGGCTTCAACAAACTTTGTACCGTTGCATCATCAGCACGGCATTGCACAGCTAAAGCGCCTTGCGCGGGGGCTGGCAGCATCACCACCGGGGAAAGAATTTCGGTGATTACAGCTTGCCTGTCCAGACGATCCAGGCCAGCTTCGGCTAAAACAATCGCGTCGTAAGCCCCGCCTGTGGCAAAGGCTTTATCGATTCGCGTGGGCACATTGCCTCGTAGCGCGATCACGTTCAAGTCGGGGCGCACTGCCTGAAGTTGTGCCGAACGTCGCAAACTGCTTGTCCCAAGCGTTGCAGCGTGTGGCAATCGCGCTAAGGAGTCGCCATGTTTGCTGATCAGTGCATCAAACGGTGAGGCGCGTTCGGGCGTGGCCGCGATGCTGAACGCCGGATTTAAATTCGTTGGCAGATCCTTCAGGCTGTGTACCGCAATGTCAATCTGACCACTTAATAAGGCCGCTTCGATTTCGGCAGTGAACGCCCCTTTGCCGCCCAGTTCAGGTAAGGGTTTATCCAGTACCCGATCCCCTTGCGTAACGAATAATTCCAGCTTCACGTCCAGATCGGCATACAAGCGCCGCAAGTGCGCCGCAATAAATTCTGCCTGCCAGATCGCCAGTTGGCTGCCGCGCGTACCGATTACAATACTCATCCTCACCTGTCAATTTGATCTCAAGATATGCTCACTGACTGAAACCATGTCACAAAATGATCGGGTTGCTGGTCTTATATTGCGAAGGTAGTGTTTGCGAGGTGAGATCATCATCAATTGCAAGAGGCCACACTATGAGCAGTCACGACCTGCACACCTTTGAAGCCAATCGTCCGCTGATGTTTTCAATCGCCTATCGGATGCTCAGCAGCGTGACCGATGCCGAGGACATTATACAGGAAGCGTACTTGCGTTATCAAGCGTCATCTGAACCGATTGAGTCGCCCAAAGCCTTTTTGAGTACCATCGTCACGCGCTTATGCCTGAATCGTCTTCAATCGGCACAACATCAGCGCGAAGCGTATATCGGCCCCTGGCTGCCTGAGCCTGTGCTAACCCAGGACGATGAACAATCCGATCCTGCCTACCACACAGAACTGCATGAGTCGCTTTCGCTGGCCTTCCTGATCTTGTTGGAACAACTTACGCCATTGGAGCGGGCGGTTTTTCTGCTGCGCGCCGTTTTCGACTATGAATACGATGAGATCGCGCAAATGCTGGACAAAACGGAAAGCGCCTGCCGTCAAATGTACAGCCGCGCCAAAGCTCATATTGCCGCACATCGCCCGCGTTACAAATCAACTTCTGAAGCACATCAGCAGCTACTGCGGCGTTTCTTGAGTGCCGCCAGTTCGGGCGAACTCTCCGGCCTAATGACACTGCTTGCGGAAGATGTGACGATGTGGACAGATGGTGGTGGGAAAGCACGCGGCGCAGCCACTCAGCCGCTGCATGGGCGCGAAGCCGTTGCCCGGTTCGTGTTGGCTTCGCTCCGGTTAGTTGCAGCCGATTTCCGAATCGAGATCGCTCAAACCAACGGCGCAACCAGCATGATTTTGCGGAATGGTGAGGCTGTGCAGCTCGTTCTGTCGATTGATGCTGACCGCGATCATATCCACGTCATTCGAGTTGTTGGCAACCCGGACAAACTAAAGTGGCTGCATAAAGCCATTCTGCAACGTGAAAGAAACGAGGAAACACCATGAAATCTATCAACTTGATCGTATTTGGCGCAACGGGTGGCATTGGCAGCCAGGTTATCGTACAGGCATTGGCGGCAGGCCATCGGGTGACAGCAGTCGCGCGCCGTCCGTCGGCAATCACACTCAAACACGAATGTTTAGAAGTGCTTCGCGGCGATGTGCTTGATCCGACCAGCATCCGATCGGTGTTTGCCAATAAAGACGCGGTCATTTCGGCGCTGGGTGTGCCGACACGCGCACCAACAAGCCTCTATTCGGACGGAGTCAAGTACATTAGCGCAGGGATGCAAAACGCGGGTATAAACCGCTTGCTGTGTATTTCGGCCAGCGGACTCGATCCGGGGCCGTTCCTGCAACGCTTGATTGCCAAGCCGCTGCTGTGGCGAGTCCTCAAAAATATGTACACCGATCTGGCTCGTATGGAAGCCTATGTTCAAAGCAGCAATTTGGAATGGACAATCGTGCGCCCGCCGCGCCTTACCAACAAGCCACATACTGGTCATTATCAAATTGCAGTGAACAAACACCTGACCAAAGGCTCAGTCATTTCGCGCGCCGATGTGGCCGATTATATGATCAACCATCTGAACGACTCGGCCACTTATCGTGCGCTGGTTGAAATCGCCTACTAATCTGCAAGTACGTTCAAGCGGGTTCTAATGCAGATTCGCGGACTTTAATCGCCATCTGAATACCCGATTTGGGACGCAGCGTGACCAGCGGTTCCGGCTCGATATTTTGATCGGACAGCAAATCGAAGTGCCAGCGTTGGGCGATGGTTGCCAGGATCAGGCGCGATTCCATCATCGAGAAGCTGTTGCCGATGCACACGCGCGGCCCACCACCAAACGGAAAGTAAGCGAAGCGGGGCAGCGCCTTCTCAAATTCAGGTGTCCAGCGTTCCGGGGTGAATGCTTCCGGGTTCTCAAAATAGCGCGGGTTGTGATGATTGGCATACGGACTCATCATCACATAGCTGCCCTTCGGAATAAGATAATCGCCAAGCATTACGTCCTGCATTGCCACACGGATACCGACTAACCAGGCGGGCGGGTAAAGCCGCATCGACTCCTTGATGATCATATCGGTGTAGGGCAGGTTCGCCAGGTCTTTCATAGTCGGCTTGCGATCACCTAATACAGCGTGGAGTTCTGCGATAAGCCGCGTTTCCACTTCGGGGTGTTGGCTGAGCAGATACCACGTCCAGGCGGTAGCGTTGGCCGTCGTTTCGTGCCCGGCAATGAACAGTGTCATGGCTTCATCGCGTGCCTGCTGATCGGTCATTGTGCCGCCGTTTTCCTCATCTACGGCCATGAGCAGCATGGAGAGCAGATCGCCCTGGTCGATGCCGGATGCGCGATGCTCATTGATCATGGTCGTCAATACATTATTCATAATGGCGACGGCTTCGCGTCCGCGGCGATTGCGTGCTGTTGGCAACCAATCGGGCACGCTGAACAGGCTGGCCGCGTTCTGACTGGTATTTTCGATGCCAATCGTGATTGCTTCGGCAATCTTGTCACCATCGGCGGACACATCAGCGTCGAACAATGTTTTGGCAACGATTTCGCGCGTCAAAGTCATCATTTCATGGTGCATATCGACAGTCTGTCCGTCGTGCCATGTTCCGGCGATCCGCACGGAATAATCGACCATCACATCGGCATAGGCGGCGATACGTTGATGATGAAAGGCAGGCTGCACCAATTTACGCTGACGCTTGTGAAACTCACCTTCACTGGTCAGAATGCCCTGACCGATCAGCTTGCGCGTACCCCGTTTGAAGCGCGGCGACTTCTCGAATTTATCCGCCTGCGCCACCAGCACCTGATGAATCAAATCCGAGTCGTTAAGAAAGTAGAGTTGGGTTGAAGGTCCCAAGCGGAGTTTGACAATATCTTCGTAGTCACGACTCAGACGCATGATGAATGGTAAACGGTTGTCACGCAGTGCGCGGGCGCTGCCGAACAACCCCTTCGATTTCAGTTCTGGAACGGCTTTTGTGGACATAAGAATAGCTCACCTGCTTGACAACTTGATCGTTTTTAGACACACTGTATAGAATAATACGAAATTTTGCGCCGTCAATCAGCAGTTTGAAGGGCATGTTCAATATTAGACAGGTGTCCAATATGTCAGATATAAAAGAAGATCGGCGCGTCGTTCGGACTCGTGGCTTGCTGCGCGAAGCATTAATGTCGCTGATCTTAGAACATGGTTACGATGCCGTAACAGTGCAGGACATCACGGATCGGGCGAACCTGGGACGTGCGACGTTTTACTTGCATTACCGCGATAAAGAAGAATTGCTGTACAAGAGCCTTGAGGAAACTTACGATGGACTGGTCAAAAATTCCGAGTCCCTGTTGAACACCAATTATCCCGCCGGGCTGGCAAGTTTTCAGCACGCCGCCGAAAACAAAGACCTTTACCGGGTGATGATTGGCAGTCAGGCCGCCGCCGCGATCACCCGGCGCATTCGGGAGTACATGGTCAGCGTGGTCAAACGGCGCATCGCCAGCAACTACGGCGAGACGCTTGATATTCCAGTGGATATTGTCGCTCATCACGTCGTTGGCTCGATTCTGGCGCTGCTGACCTGGTGGCTCGAAAACGACCTACCTTATTCCGCCGAATATATGGCGAATGTCTGTCAACAGTTAAACCTGAATGCGTTACGGGCGCATTTTCAGGCCAGGTAGTGCGAAAAGCCAATGGCGTCTTCGGCTAAAATGGTATCAATGGTCTGAGCGCGAACCCTGCGTAGAAAGGCTTTGAGCTTGGCAAAGGCGCTATTTACAACTCCGATACTCTGTTCATCAACCGGAGTACACTCAGCAGCAATTCTGAGTAAAACTGGTACTGCACAAGTGATCACTCCCCCGGATTTATCCGGGGGCTTCTCAGGCTACGCATGACCTGGTGGTCTACGTTAGCGCCTGACGGCTCGATCCGAGCCGACTTCAAGGCTAGAGACAAGATGTTGATCGCGGCGTTGAGGTCACGATCAAGGGTTAATAAGCAATGCGGACAGGAATGCACGCGAACACTCAAGTCTTTTTCAACAATCGAACCACAACCGCTGCAGGTTTGCGAAGTGTAGGCGGGGTTTACAAACACGACCTGACTACCAGCCTTTGCAGCTTTGTAGCCAAGCACGCTTTGAAACGCTCCGAGTCCAGCATCGTGAGCAGACAGGGCAAGGTGCGAATTGTGCGTCATAAACGCCAGATTGCGATTTTCGAGTGCGATCCGTCCGTAGTGGTGAACCAGCCAGTAGGTAAGGCGATGCCAGAAGTCGCGGCGAATGCGGGCAACGTGTTCATGCAACTTCGCCAAAATAACACGCGCGGCCTTACGGCCCGCACTGCCTTTCGTGCGTCGTGCCAGGCGACGCTGAGCAACCCGCACGGCCAGTGCTGCTCTAAGCCAGCGCGGGTTATCGACTGGTGTACCATCCGACAGGGTCAACAGGCGCAGCAAGCCCATATCGCCGCCGATTGCGGGCAGTCCGTTGGGCGCGGCATCCACCGGATCGGGCAGTTCCAGCATCAGATAGACGTACCAGCCTGTCGCTCTGCGTTTGATAACAACATGCTTGATCTTCGACGGCCAGGGTACAAAACGGTGCAGTTTAACTTTGATGTCGCCAACGTTCTGAACGTACAGGACAAAGCGATCAAAGGCTTCATCGTAATTCAATTTGCAGCCATCGCCATAGGTATACTCAAGGCTCTTGAACTGGTCGCGTCCCTTGAAGCGTGGATGACCGGCTGTTTCCTTTGCCTTGAGACGCCGAAAAAAGGCGCTGTACGCTTTATCAACCCGGCGCAAAATCTGCTGCAAACTACTCGCATTCAACTGCACGCCGTCCTGCTTGCGCCATTCACGGAAGTAGTCCCACTGACTGAGCGCCGTCTGATGCTTGCCGTTCAGTTCGTAAGC
>JBBSEU010000083.1:0-20033 GCA_038239365.1 Aggregatilineales bacterium | reverse complement strand
TGCCAACCGACAAAAAAAGTTTGAACAACGCACCCCGGCCATGGCTCTTTTTCTCACCAACCGTATTTGGTCAATCCGTGACCTGCTTCTTACCCCCCTTTGTCCCGTACCCAATACGGGATAATCTCACATGACTACCAATTCGGAAGACTTCGGCATTTTTCAAAATCATGGTTACAAAGGTTTATACAATGGCCTGACCGCCGAAGATATTCACAAGCGCAAAAAGTTGAAGAAAACTCAACATATTCTGGATCATATGGGATCTACAGAGTTAGCGGCTAATTTGTTTCGCAGCACGCAAGCTGAGGACAAGTTGCGTCGTGAAAATATTCAGGGCAAGGACGCAGCGAATAAGATTCACCATGAAGCGGGGGTAATTGTTCGTAAGGCTATCGCCGAAATGGGTGGTACGATGCCGGAAAACTTGCCAACGGTGGAAAGCATCAAGAAGTTAGAACGTGAACAACGAAAACCACTGAATGCAGGCAAGAAAAAACCCGGGCAGGACGAGTAGAAGCTGAAGTTAACCCCTAATAGTGGTATCTTGCTTGCAAAAAGTCAATGCGATCATCGCGTACCAGATACACAATACGGTGTTCTTGAGTCAGCCGACGTGACCATGCACCAGCAGTTAGATATTTGAGTGGCTCCGGCTTGCCGATCCCATTAAAGGGGTCACGCAAAATAGCTTCAATAAGGTCGAACGCTCTTAACGCAATTTTGCGGTCGGTTTCCACCCAATAGCGCAAATCTTCAATGAATTCCGGCTGGAAAACGGCGTCGCGTGGTTTGCGCTGTTTACTCGCCAAGCCCAACCTCATGCTGTAGTGAGTCAGCAGTCAACGGTTGTCCCTCGTTCTTGAGTGCGCGCCCCAGGCTCTCCAGCAGCCGTTTCGCATTCGCAGGTGACCGCAGTAGGTAGGCAGTTTCTACCAGACTGGAAAGCTCGTCGGCGGAGATGAGTGCTGCATCTGCTTCACCCCGTCGCTTGATGATCACAATTTCTCGATCTTGGGTGACTTTATTCAATAATCCTGCCAGTGTGTCTCTGGCCTGAGTATAGGTGATCTCAATAGTCATAGTATCCTCCAACACGTACAGATATACTGTACATGTGTATCCGAAATTGTCAAGTTTACGTGTCTTTACGCGAATATAATAACTCTGGTATAAGTCGCATTATCCTTGGTACAGTACAATAGGGTGTAGAATGACGCACCAATCCAGATCGCGGAAAACCACTGTTATAGTTTTATTGACGCTTGTGCTGGTTTTACTGGCATTAATGTTAACCCTTCCAGGCGTCGCACGGATTGCAATCCTGATCCAGTTCCTTTTCAGCATAATAGGCAATGGAAGGCCTATGGACCAGTTTCAACAAATCCAAACTCGCCACCCTGGACTCCGCCAGCGGGTATTCCGATTGGCGATACGGATTCTGTGGGGATTGATTGATAACTGTCAATACGAGAATAGTATGTTAGTATTCCCGAAAACGCCCCTATCCCCGCGGGAGTATTGGACTTCGTGAAACCGAATTGGAAAGCAGTCAAAAAGCGCAGCACTGCCTATTTTACAGCATTGGCGCAGAAGCAAAATAATCAGTTGTTTGATCGGCTGGTAAACAGCGAACCTTTTGCTTTGCGTCCTGGCTTGAGAGTTTCCACCTTATTGGCGATGTTTATTGCTACTTTAGTTCACTTGGTGAGCATCCTTCTTGTTGTAGGGGCACTTTATATTGTAGTCCATCACTACTCGGAAATTTTCTGGATTGCCATTGCACTGTTTCTGTTGTTATTGGCCTGGGTGTTGCGCCCGCGCTTTGGTAAAATTCCCAAAGAATATTTAACCAAAGCGCAAGCTCCAACACTTTATTGGTTAGCAAACACTATCGCCGACACCTTAAAAACAAGTCGTGTCGAGCGTATCATGCTTGATTTCTCAGTTTACAACGCAGCATTTATTCGGGCTGGGCTGCCTTCGCAACGCATCCTCTTATTAGGTAAGCCGCTTTGGGATACTTTGTCCACAGAAGAACAGATAGCCCTTATCGCACACGAATTTGCACACAGTCTTCACAACGATAGCTTTAGGCACCAATACATCTTTTCTGCGGTTCATGCGCTTATGATGTGGTTTTCATTGTTGCGGCCAGCAACACTTTTCCCAAGGGGAATGGGGATTTTTGTCACGCCGATTTTATTGGTCTATTTCATGGTATCACATACCGCCCGATTGAGCGCGCGTGCATTATTGTTGTTGATGTGGCACACGTCGCGCCGCGCTGAATATCTGGCCGACTATAGAGCCGCGACCATCGCTGGTACTAAAGCCACTATGTATTTGATTGGCAAACTTTATTACGGCTCATCATTTGAGATGCTCACGAAAACGACTCAATATAATACGACTTCCGAGAGGATACGACGATTTGAGCAGCTTCGCACGCGCATAAACACACTGGACTTAAACGCGCTAGAAGAAATCAATAATCCATCCGAAGAAGAAATCGCGCGGCTTGACCTATCGCACCCACCTTTAGGCTATCGTATGCGACTTCTGAAAAGTCATCCGATTACAGATCCAAAAATTGTCGTAACACCTGCACAAGTCGCTCAAATTGCCGACGAAGTGAATAAAGCGGATAAGCAAAGAAAACGATTGTTAAGTGTTTATGATGCTGATTTCACCTGGTCACGCTGAACTGGGTAAATCGGTTTTGCCAATAGTCTTTTATCTCGAACTCTGATTGCGTGCGGATTTTTGACAACACCTTCCATTTGCTCTATAATGCACAATCAAAATCAGTACAGAAAAGCCTGCAATTTTAGCATCATCCAGCTTTTTTGTTGCCTCGTGATAGCCTGATGTATCCTAGAGCGCAGAACACGCGCTTCGTAGAGTCGCAAAACACCGTTTTAGGGAGGGTTCGCCGAATGGCACTACTAACCAAGGATTTCACCACCGATCTGCTCAGCCAGATCACCGCTTTCAGAACTGATGTCAAGTCCGTCGAAGTCGGCAAGGTCATGGAAGTGGGCGATGGTATTGCTCACGTCAGCGGCTTGCCAAACGTCAAGGCCAGCGAACTGGTTCAGTTTGCAAATGGTACGTTGGGCATCGCCTTCAACCTGGAAGATGATAACGTCGGCGTGATCATCATGGGCGAGTTCACCGATCTGCGCGAAGGCGACGAAGTGCGCGGCACGGGTCGTATCGCGTCCGTGCCGGTAGGTGAGGCACTTATTAGCCGCGTCGTGAACGCACTCGGCGTACCGCTCGATGGTCGCGGCCCGATCAACACCACCGAGTTTTACAATATTGAGCGCGTCGCGCCCGGCGTCATCAAGCGCAAGAACGTAGATCGCCCGGTGCAGACGGGTATCATGGCGATTGACGCGCTCATCCCGGTGGGGCGTGGTCAGCGTGAACTGATCATCGGTGATCGTCAGACCGGCAAGACCGCCGTCGCCCTGGACGCGATCATCAACCAGAAGGGCAAGGACATGATCTGCATCTATGTCGCCATCGGGCAAAAAGAAGCCCAGGTTGCGTCGGTGCGTGCTACGCTCGAAAAGTACGGCGCGATGGACTATACGATTATTGTTGTTGCTTCGGCGGGCGATCCGGGCGCGTTGCAATACATTGCGCCCTATGCCGGTTGCGCGATGGGCGAATGGTTCATGGAAAATGGTAAGGATGCGCTGATCGTCTATGATGATCTGTCGCGTCACGCATGGGCGTATCGTCAGGTTTCGCTGCTGCTGCGCCGTCCGCCGGGCCGTGAAGCCTATCCGGGTGACGTGTTCTATCTGCACAGCCGTTTGCTGGAACGCGCCGCGCAGCTCTCCGATGAAGAAGGCGGCGGCAGCCTGACCGCGCTCCCGATCATCGAAACGCTGTTGGGCGACGTTTCGGCTTATGTGCCCACGAACGTGATCAGTATCACCGACGGCCAGATTTATCTGGAAACTGACCTATTCAACGCGGGTATTCGTCCCGCGCTCAACGTTGGTATCTCGGTCAGCCGTGTGGGTGGTGACGCGCAAACCAAAGCCATGAAGCAGGTCGCAGGCCGTATGAAGGGCGATCTGGCGCAGTTCCGCGCGCTGGCTGCCTTCGCACAGTTCGGCTCCGACCTCGATAAAGCGACTCGTCAGCAGTTGGATCAGGGCGCGCGCTTGCAGGAACTGCTTAAGCAGCCCCAGTATTCACCTTACGCCCTTGATGAGCAGGTCATCTTCATCTATGCCGGTACGCGCGGCTACCTGGATAAGATTCCGGTTGAAAATGTCAAGGATTGGCAGGTCAAGTTCGGGCGTTTCATGCAGACCCAGTACGCACAGGTTGGTAAGGCGATCACGGATAGCAAGCGCCTGACCGATGAGACCGAGGCGCTGCTCAAGAAGGCGCTCACCGAATTCAACGCAACCTACACGGCCTAACTTTGAATAGCCCTCACCCCCAGCCCCTCTCCCGAAGGCGAGGGGAGTCAGGACGGACTGTTTCCTGATAAGAAGTGGTGTGCCGAGTCTGGAAGTCCCTCTCCCCCGGGAGAGGGATTTAGGGTGAGGGTTAACCGAGGTCAATTAATGGAGCGAAACAATGGCATCTGCACGTGAAGTCAAGCGGCGCATGAAAAGCGTCAAAAATATTATGCAGGTCACGCGCGCGCTCGAAGCCGTCAGCGCCTCGAAAGTTCGCCGTGCCACACAGGCCGTGATGGGCAGCCGTGCCTACACCGATCATGCTTGGGATGTCCTGCTCAACATCGCCGGGAGTGCCACGCCGGGAACGGCACTGCACCCCCTTCTCGACGTTCGCAAAACGAAGCCCAACGCGATCACGATCCTGCTTATCACCGGGGATCGCGGTTTGGCGGGCGCGTACAACACGAACGTGATCCGCGTGGCACGACACTTTGCCGCGCGTCAGAACGTCCCGATCCGCTGGGTGGCTGTCGGGCGCAAAGGCCGCGATATTCTGCTCCGCATGAAGCAGAACGTCATCGCGGAGTTCACGAACTTACCCCCACGTCCCAGTGCTTCCGATATGGGTCCCATCGCTCAGGTCTTGATGGAAGATTATCTGAGCGAACAGACTGGTGAGGTGTATATCGCCTTCACCGATTTCATCAACTCGTTAACCCAGAAGCCAAGTATCCAGCGATTGCTGCCCCTGACGCCAATGGATACAACGGGCATGGTCGGCATGGACTACCTGAAAAAGCCGTCTGTGGCAGTCTCAGGTAGCAATTTGCAGTACGAATACGAACCCAGCGCGTCGGCCATTCTGGATGAGATCGTGCCAAAGTTCACCGTCATGGTGATCTATCAGGCACTGCTCGAAGCCCTTGCCAGCGAACACAGCGCGCGCATGGTTGCCATGCGGAACGCCTCGGACAGCGCCAACGACTTGATCTCGACCTATCAACTGGCCTACAACAAAGCGCGCCAGATGGGTATCACCAGCGAAATTTTGGATATTGTGGGCGGCGCAGAAGCCCTTAAAACGGACTAACAAAAAGGATTGTTTACATGACCGATCAATCTCACGAAGTACAAGGCAAAGTCTCACAGGTACTCGGTAACGTCGTGGACATAGAGTTCCCGCTCGGCGCTAACCTGCCCCGCATCAACGACGCGATCCGCGTGCCGATGGGCGAAGGTAATCTTGACCTGATTTTGGAAGTGCAAACGCACCTCGGCCATGATCAGGTTCGTACCGTGGCGATGGACATCACCGATGGCCTTTCGCGCGGTGTGCCCGCCTTCGCCACCAACGCGCCGATCACCGTCCCGGTTGGGAATGCAGTGTTGGGGCGCATCTTCAACGTGTTGGGTCGCCCCGTCGATGGCAAGCCGCCCGCCGTTACGGACACCTACTATCCGATTCACCGCGTCAAGCCCGATTTTGCTGATCTGACCCCTTCCAGCGAAATCCTGGAAACGGGTGTCAAAGTGATCGACCTGATCGCGCCGTTGACTAAAGGCGGTAAGGTCGGTTTGTTCGGCGGTGCCGGGACGGGCAAAACCGTGACAATGACCGAACTGATCCGCTCCATCGCCGAAGAACACGGCGGCTATTCGGTATTCGCGGGCGTCGGTGAGCGTACCCGTGAAGGCACGCAGCTCTACGGCGAAATGACGAGCAGCGGCGTTATCGACAAGACGGCGATGGTCTTTGGGCAGATGAATGAGTCGCCCGGTGTGCGTCTGCGCGTGGCACTCACTGGCCTGACGATGGCCGAATACTTCCGCGATCAAGGCCGCGACGTGTTGTTGTTCATTGACAACATTTTCCGTTACTCGCTGGCCGGTTCGGAAGTGTCGGCGCTGCTCGGACGTATGCCATCCGCTGTCGGTTATCAGCCGACACTGGCGAAGGAAATGGGCGACCTGCAAGAGCGCATTGCCTCCACCAAAGCAGGTTCGATTACCAGCGTGCAGGCCGTGTTCGTGCCCGCCGACGATTATTCCGACCCGGCACCTGTCGCCACCTTCCTGCACCTGAACGGGATTATCGCGCTGGAACGTTCGATTGCGGAGCAGGGTATCTTCCCAGCAGTCGATCCGCTGGCAAGCACCAGCCGCATCCTTGACCCGCTGGTCGTCGGTGATGAACACTACAACACCGCCCGCGAAGTGCAGCGCGTCTTGCAGAAGTTCAAGGATTTGCAGGACATCATCGCCATTCTGGGCGTCGATGAACTCTCCGAAGACGATAAGCAGCTTGTGGCGCGTGCCCGCAAGATGCAGCGTTTCCTGAGCCAGCCGTTCTTCACGGCGGCACAGTTCACCGGGCGCGAAGGACGCTATGTTCCAATCAAGGATACGATTCGCGGATTCAAGATGATCCTGAGCGGCGAACTCGATAACGTCCCGGAGCAGATGTTCTACATGGCCGGGCCGATTGAAGATGTAATGGCACGCTTTGCCGAGAGCGAAAAGCAGCCCGCGTAACTCGTCAGAACGTACACTCAAAACATTGAAGGGCACGGCAACTACCGTGCCCTTTTTGTTTTCAAGTTATAATCATCCTGACTGATTTGGAAGATCAATGTGATGACCACACCTGAGCGCGTTGCGGGTATGAGTCTGGACGAGTTCATGGAGCGTATGTCCGACAAGCTCAACCAGTTTGAAATTATCAATAAAGAAATCGTTCCGGTGGACAGAAGCGTTAGTCATCACCCAGCGCGCGATACCTACCATTGGCGACTATACTGGGGCGATGAAACGACTCCTACGTGTACGATAAGACCCTCTTCGAAACGATTGGTATTGATAAAATGCGCCCAGAACGGCGATTGCCAATCACCACCGAGCGCAGTTCATCTACTGGGATCGCAATCAGCGCGAGTACACAACGCCCGCGCCCGAACCTTGATTAAAGTTGTATGCTGATGATGAAACGACTCATCCGCAGCCTTGCATTGTCAGCGTAAACTTGCTTCGTGACCGACGGAGTCCGCCGTCAACCAGCCTTGTTCGGTTGCCATCCGTACCGCATCCCAGCGCCGCCGCAGCGAAAGTTTTTCGAGGATGTTGTGAACATGGTGTTTCACGGTACGCACTTCGATATACAAATCGGTAGCGATTTCCTGGTTGCTGTAGCCAGCCGCCACCAGATGCAGCACTTCCAATTCGCGTACCGTGAGCGGTGGCTTCGCCTGCAAAACGGGAATCTGGCTGCGCGTGGCCGCCAATCGTGCGAACAGCCGTCCGGTCAACTCCGGTGTGCAGCTTGCGAAGCCGTGCAAGGTTAGAGAAATGACCTGTATCACGTCCTCGATGGAAGCGCCTTTCAAAACATAGCCGCCCGCGCCCGCTTCGATGCACGCCAGGATCGCGTCCACATCATCGGCCATTTCCAGAATAATCACATGTGCAGGTGGCGTACTGGCACGCCAGTAGCATGTCCAGTGAAGTGCCTGTGCGCGCCCGATCCCACTATCGAGCAGGATCACATGACGCTCTCCACCGGGTAGGGCGATGGCTGTGTCCGCATTGCTTGCATAGCTGCCAATAAGCTGCATCGGAATTCGCCCTGGCAGCAGTGTGGCTAACCCTTCGCGCAGTATCTGGCTGTTACTGATGATGCTAATAAAAATGCACGTTTCCTGACAGATAGTTAGTTGATGTTGGGGCGATGAAGGACTCGATGGCGAACGCTCTGGATCGAGTTTCATGCGAAAATCCTGCTTTCCTGCTCAAGCCGAAAATATCTTAATGCTTCGCTGTTCAATTAGCATAGTCCGATTTGGACATTTCGCAAATCGACTCTGTCGAGTCTGGTTAAGCATCAAAGCTGTCACGAACCTGACAATACACGAGACCTCATCTATAGATCGATCCAAAGATCGATCTATAGTACCCGATAAAACCGATCCTCGATCTGCGAAAACACTGTCCCCAAAGTTCGTTGTGAAGCGAACGTACCCCGCCTATTCTCTCAACAAGCGATCAAGTGTTTCCGATGATCGATACCCGAAGGAAGCGAACAGAACGGTGTGGAACACCTTGAGCCAAGTCAGCCAATTGCGAGAGAAACCAGCCGCGATTCATGTGCTGGTTGCGAACTTACCCGGCGTTCTCTCCGAATTGGTGATGCAATCCCTGCATGGGCAACAAAATATCGTGTTGGAAGGGCAGGTTCAGGGACAGGTTGAATTGTTGCTAGCCGTCCAAAAGACAACTGACGTGTTGATTCTCGGTGTATACGCATTGGAGCCACCGCCCGGTATTTGCAGTCAATTGCTAACCGAGTTCCCACACCTGAAAATTTTGGCGATACAGATTGGCTCGGATGAATGGGCATTGTACTGGCTGGCGATGCAGCGGCAGCAGTTTCAACAACTCTCAATGGCAACGCTGGCAGAGGGTGTTCGGCAAGCCTACCGACTGGATATTACCTGATCGAAACGATGGCATAAGGGGAAGCGATTGGCGACTTATCTGGCAATTTCGGCGGTCAGTCAGGCGATAGTCGGCCTGCTACAAAATGCACTACCTGCTGCGGACTTTCCGAGTACGACAGTCAAATTGTGCCAGCCGAACGAATATCGCTCGAAACCTGTCGTCGCCGATGGCCTCACGCTTCTGCTGTATCGGGTGGCCGTGAACACCGCTCAGCGTAACGCGATGTCACGAGTCAGGCCCGACGGCACGCGCTATCGGCTTGCGCTGCCAGTCGATTTGTATTATTTGCTGACAGCCTGGGCGACAGCACCCGAACAACAGCAGCGGTTGCTTGGCTGGGGGATGCGGACGCTGGAAGACAACCCTGAGTTTCCTTCGGCGCTGCTCGATCACTACCGCCTGGATGAAAATAAACCGATTTTCAAGCCGAATGAAGCGATTCAGATCACCTACGATGTGCTGTCCGTGCAGGACTTGAACGTGGTGATGGAAATTTTCAAGTCGCAAGGTCAGCCGCCACAGCTTTCCGTGACCTATCTGGTACGGATGGTTAACCTCGAATCAATTGAAGACGCCGATCAATTCCCGAACGTACAGACGCGCGCCTTCGATCTGGCAGTGCCAGCAGGATCGCAGCGATGAAGCCTTTCGATTACCGAATTCTGGATCGCGTGACATTAGTCAGTCCATTGGGGCTGCGCTTCTGGGATCGTGTGCTGGGTACCGCGATCAGTGATGGTTTGCGCGTGACTGCCTATCGGCCTGAACTACCCGATCAGCAGTACGTCGCGTTTCCGAACCATGCCGATGTGTTCATCGTGCGCGGCTTGCCCGGCCTGCGCGATTTTGAACACGGCGCGGGCGATGATGATTTTTGGAAGACCGTGAAGCCGCTGTATACGCTGACCATCGAAGTGCAGGATGAACAGGGGCGCTTTCTGCCCTTTCGATTTGATGCGACAGTGCCGTTTCGGGGCATTTACTCGTTGATCTGTCCGCCACCGCCAGCACCGCCGATTGCGCTTCCGCCTGATGTGAGTGTACCCAACTTGCCGCATGTTCCCTTGTATTCCAGCCCGGCACGGACAGCACCCGGCGGCACGGCCACCTTGTATGCCGAATTAGCCGTAAAAAGCAGCAAAGCGGCGGCAGCCTGGGCCTGGATGGCGGTTTCACAGGGGGGCAAGGTACTGGGGCGCGGCGTTGCTGATGAAGCGGGGCACGTGGCGATCTTATTTCCCTATCCGCCAATGGCCGATAAAGTGCCGGGCAATCCGCTATCGGGCATGGCCGCCCTGCCCGATCAAGCCTGGACACTTGATTTGACGGTAGGCTATCAGGCGAACGCCGTAAAAGTATCGGCGTCGGGCAAGCCCGATCTGTGTCAGGTCTTAATGCAGCCCGCCGCTACACTCGATGTGGCAAGTGTGGCGCTGCGCTATGGACAGCCCACCATTGTTCGTTCGAGTGAGGGCGGCAAGCCGCTGTCCGTCGTATGGCTCGTTTAATCCGAAGTTCTATTGGGAGGAAGGGATGCCAGAATACCTAGCACCCGGCGTATACGTTGAAGAAGTGTCGTTCCGCTCCAAATCAATCGAAGGCGTCAGCACCACGACGACGGGCTTTATCGGCCCCACTCGTTTTGGCCCGTTGGACATGCAGCCAGACATCATTACCAGCTTGGGTGAGTTTGAGCGCGTCTATGGGGATCGCCAGCAGCTTCGCTACGATGATGGGCTGACGATGCACAATTATATGTGGCACGCCGCCCGCGCCTTCTTTGAAGAAGGTGGCAAGCGTCTGTACGTTACCCGCGTCTACTTGAAAGGCGCGGCGGATGGTGTCGCCACCAAAAAACTGGATGCCCCGGCGGACGATAAAGCGATCACAGTTAAGGCACGCTTTCCGGGCAGCGCAGGCAATGTTCATGTTCGTATCAGCCTGACACGCGGACAGAATATTTTGGGGTTGCGCCCAAATACCGCTGATAAACCGCAGGTTGGGGCACTGCTCAACAACGATGTTTTGATCGTCGATGACAAAAAGAATCCAGTAGCCAACCCACCGATTAGTGAATTGTTCTACGAGTCCGAGTCGTATTATGATGCGGCGGCAAAGGAATATACCTGGCGTTTCAAAAATTCGACCCTGCCTCCGCCGCGCAATAAGGTTGAACTGAACGATCTGAACGCGGACGCCGTGCCAAAAAATGGCGATCAACTGCGCGCGATCACACTGAGTGTCACTGTCACCCTGCAAGATGGTACGACGATGGTCTGGAATGATCTGTCGCCACACCCCGATCACACTCGCAATGGCGCAGCCGACTCGCTCACGCAGGTCTTTGGCAGCACGCCCGCCAATTTAGCACAGGCACGGACGCTGCCCATCGTGATCGAAGGTGGCACAAATGTTAAAACAGGTCTGGATGTTCTGACTGCGATTTTTGGCGCTGCCCTCGGTGAGACCACGCCGCTCACAGATGACGGTGTTTACGCAGTGGAATTCGACCTGGAAAATGGCAAAGACGGTACGCGCCCAACCTCCAACGAGTACGAAGGCGATGCTAAACCAGACTCAGTCCTCAAGACGGGTTTGCACCAGTTTGAAGATATTGAAGATATTTCCATCGTAGCCGCGCCCGGCTCAACCTTCGGCTACGAAAATGGCTATCGTTCAAACGGGAACACGATCATCAGCCTGTTGTTGGGGCACGCCCAGCGGATGCGTTACCGAATCGCGGTTATCGACAGTGGCGAAGGGCAAAGCATCTCGGCAGTACGTGCCATGCGCGCCCGTTTCGACTCGACCTATGGGGCGCTTTATTACCCCTGGATACGTGTGCTTGACCCGGTCACGCAGCGCGAAATTAGCTTGCCGCCGAGCGGTTTTGTGTCGGGCATTTACGCACGCAACGATATTCAGCGCGCCGTCTACAAAGCCCCGGCCAACGAAGTCGTGACGCTGGCACTGGGCTTTGAACAGCTATTGAACAAGGCGCAGCAGGACGTTTTGAACCCTGAAGGCATCAATGCTTTCCGATTCTTTGAAGGGCGCGGCTTCCGGTTATGGGGCGCACGAACGATCAGTTCCGATCCCGAATGGAAGTACGTCAACCTGCGTCGCTACTTCGCCTATCTGGAACGTTCGATAGATCGCGGGACACAGTGGGCGGTCTTTGAGCCAAACGGCGAGGCACTCTGGGCTAATGTTCGCAGCACTATCAGCGACTTTTTGCTGAACGAGTGGATTTCGGGCGCGCTGCTGGGTGAAAAACCGGATAAGGCCTATTTTGTGCGCTGTGACCGCTCAACTATGACCCAGAACGACCTGGACAATGGGCGACTGATTTGCCTGATCGGTGTAGCACCGCTGCGCCCGGCAGAATTCGTGATCTTCCGCATCGGCCAATGGACAGGCGATAGCAAGCGTTAGTTGGCGCGACCCTTACCTGAATAAACGGAGTGTGAATGATGGCTGAACTACGTGACAGACCGTATGTGCAGTTTAACTTCTGGGTAGACCTGGGAGATGGCGTTACCGAAGGCATTGAAGCTGGTTTTCAGGAAATCAGCGGCATCGGCACCGAATTAACCGTTTCCGAATACCGCGTCGGAAACTGGAAAGAAAATGGCGTCCGCAAAATTTCTGGCATGAACAAATCGACGGACATCACGATGAAGCGCGGGATCATCGGATCGTTGGCTTTGTATCGCTGGCTGGATGATATTCGGCGCGGCAACCAGGCCGCTGAACGCAATATCAAGGTGATGCTGCGCGATGAAACCAATACCAAAACCGTCCTGACCTGGAAGCTGAATCGGGCGCGTATCACCAAAGCGACCTATGGCCCGATGAACGCCAAAGGTGCCGATGTGGCGATGGAAGAAATGGTTATCGCTTACGAACGTTTGGAGATGGAATAGGCTGATGGTCACTGCCCGCCGCCTGCCTGGAATCCGTTTCGAGGCACAGCCGCCGCCCTTGCCCGAAGTGCTGCCACGCATGGATATTGCGTGCTTCGTCGGGTTTGCGGCCAGCGGTCCGCTGCACCTGCCAATCGTGATCGAAGACCCGGCGCAGTTCAGCGCGATCTTCGGTGATGAGGTGGCGCTTGCCTGGGACGAAGCTCACGGCGAACGGCGCTTTGCCTACTTGTCCTCGACAGTGCGCGCCTTTTTCCGCAACGGCGGGCGGCGCTGCTGGGTGATTCGGGTGGCGAATGAGATAGAAGCGTCTTTCAACCTTTTTCCGCTCCCTGGATTGGTGAAAGTCAGGCAGGTGATGGGCGAAACGGTATTCAGTCCGGCACTGGCACGCTCCCGCTCAGTGGGCAGTGCGTCAGATAATGTTCGTGTTGCAACCAGTTTGCTGAGTCGTTCGATCCGCGCCGGGCTGCTGGCTTTCAATCCGGCGGAGCATTCTGTTGAAATTGGCGTGCGGGTGTCTTCATCGGAGGCGTTGGCAGTGGGCGATCTGCTGCGCCTGACCCTGCGCGCTCAGGATGCGCTCTTGATCGTGCCGATTGATGCCCTGCTCCCGGCGTCAACCGCTGGATCACCGTTCAATCGGCGCGTCCTGAGCAGCCGTCCGCTCCTGTTTCGATTGAGCAGTCCCTTCGCGCCTGCCTCACCAGTCCAGACCGGGAACGTACTAGTCACTCATCTTGACGGTAGTATGAACAGCTACACCGCCGAATATCACCCTGGTCAGGCGATTCCGCTCCAATTGACGCTGCCCAATACCAAAATTCCTGCGCCCGGCGATCTGATTCGGGCGGATTTTTCGGTGGAACGGTTGTGGCTGAGTGTGCGGGACGTTCAGATCATGCCGACGCCGCCCGTTGGCAACATGATAACCGTACAGGTGATCGGTGAGGGGGAATGGTTACGAAGCGCAAGCAGCCCAGCACTCGTAGCTGCTGATGCCGCCGGGGAAATTCTGAGTTTTGAACTGGCAGCGCAGCACGGCCTTGATCGTCTGACACGCTTAAGCGATCTGGGGTTTGTGCCCGGTCAGCCGCGCTTCTGGGACAGCTTGCCCGTCGATGCTGATCTGTACTCCATGATGGCGTCTGATCAACCGTTACCCGATTTATGGCACGATGCTGCCGAACCGCGTTTCCCGTTGGCAGGCTCAGATTATTTGTTAAAAACCGATTTTTATTTCCCGCTGGCCGTTCCGATCATCGCCAGTGACTTTTCTGGTGCGCTGCCGCAAACCCCCTCGGCACTGGAACGAGATGGTCTGGCAAATTTTGACGCGAATCTGTTCCTTGATCCCAAATTGCGCGGTTTCAATGCGCGCAGTTTGATCGAACAAATTAACTTTTTACGCTACCAATCGGGCACGTCCTTCGCATTGCGAGGTATTTACACGGCGCTCGATTTGGATGAGGTGACGCTGATCGCGGTACCCGACGCGGTACATCTCGGCTGGACACTGCAAACGAACACGACATCGCTCTTGCCGCCAATTAAACCACCCACGCCGCCCACGCCTGAGCCGGAAACGTTCATCGCCTGTGGCTTGAAACCTGTGCCTGTACCAACGCTCACCGTGTCTGCGCCAGATGCGACAAACAGCTTTCATATTTCATGGGAGACGAACAGCCCATTGGCGCTGTCGTTCATCCTTGAGGAGTCGAACGATCCCGATCCGAGTCGGGGCAGTGTTCTCTTTACCGGAACGGCTACCCGGCTGGATGTGTATGGACGCCCCGCTGGTGATTATTACTACCGTGTGCGCGCCGTCTTTGAAGGACGGTTAGGCGACTGGTCAGACAGTAAACCTGTTCGGGTTGGCTCGAATAATCGCTGGGTGGTGAACGCGCCGCCAACGACTCCACTGCCTGTGCTGCTGGATGTACAAACGGCACTGCTCCAGTTTTGCGCGGCGCGCGGCGATCTGCTGGCGGTGCTGTCGATGGCTGCACACTACCGCGAAAATGCGGCGGTGGCGCATGTCGCTGCTCTGACTCCTGTCGGCTTCGGTCAGAGCAATGCGCTCACTTACGGCGCGATTTATCACCCCTGGCTGATCATCCGTGATGAATCGCGCCCGGACGCGCTGTTCACCGTGCCGCCCGATGGCACGATGAGCGGTCTGTTGGCGCTGCGTGCCGCTAAGCGCGGTGCCTGGATCGCCCCGGCCAATGAAGAATTGCGCGACGTGGTGGCACTGATACCCGGTATTGCCGAAACACAGTGGCTGCCATTGCAAGGGGCACAAATTAATCTGATTCGACAGGAACCACATGGCTTCGTCGTCCTGAACGAGGACACACTGGCCGCCGCTGATGACCGCGATTTGCGCCCGATCAATGTTCGTCGTCTGTTGATATTACTGCGTCGGCTGGCCTTGACCCAGGGCAGCACTTATGTTTTTGAGCCAAACGACGACACTTTTCAGCGACGAGTGCAGCGCGGCTTTGAACGGTTGATGGAGTATATGTTCCTGCGCGGTGCGTTCGCGGGCGATCAACCGGGGAATGCCTTTCAGGTGGTCACCAACACGACGCTCAATACCCCGTTATCGATGGAGCAGGGGCGGTTTATCGTTGAACTGCGCGTCGCACCATCGCTGCCCATGCGCTTTTTGACGGTGCGCTTGGTGCAGAGCGGCGAAGGCAGCACTGCGGCGGAGGTACGTTAGCCATGTCCAGCCCAGCCAGTGAAGCCAACGTTCAGCCGTTCACCTCTTTTAATTTTTCGATTGAGATCGATGTGGAAGGCGTTTCGCCCAAAGTGTGCAATGCCGCTTTCTCGGAGTGCGATGGCCTGGAAATGACAATGGACGTTAAAACGATCCGCGAAGGTGGCAATAACGGCGTCCAAATTCGGCTGACCGGGGCAACCAGTTACGGTCAATTGACGCTCAAACGGGGAATGACCGCCACTTTTGATCTGTGGGACTGGTTCAACAGCGTAATCAAAAAACCCTGGCTGCGCTCGGATGCCCAGGTGGTGCTGCTGGCCGCTGATGGCAAAACGGTACGCGCTCGCTTTATCCTGACGCGCTGTGTCCCGGTCAAACTGAAAGCGCCGCCGCTCAATGCTAAAGACGGCACGCTTGCCATTGAAGAATTCCAGCTTGCCTACGAACGCCTGGAACTGAAAAAGACCTAACGGAGAACCGTATGCCGCAACCCGTCAAACTTGCCAAAGCCGAGATGCACGAACTGAAAGCCGATTTCACCGCCGAAGCCGATCAAAAGTACCGGGTGAAGGTGCAGTTCAACCCGGAGTCGCTCAAGGTGAGTTTCGCCAATCAGATCGCCGCGCCGCCCGGTGGTGGCGACCAGCGCGGCTCGCCTGGTATGCTGTTTGTCGGAGCGGGCACGACCAAATTGGCTGTGCAATTGTGGTTCGATGTGAACGGCGAAATGCCCGAAGGCAAACCCGCTGTCAATGACGTTCGCAAGCTGACGCAGGAGATCGCTTATTTCATCACGCCCACTGCTACGCCGCGTGACCGCAACAAATTTGTGCCGCCTGCCGTGCGCTTTTTGTGGGGATCGTTTCAGTTCGATGGAATCATGGAATCGCTGGAGGAGTCGCTGGAATTTTTCGCCGAAGATGGCCGTCCTTTACGTGCCAGCGTGAGTTTTGGCCTGACTCAGCAGAAGATACAGCGGTTCACCATCAACGATACGGGCGCGCAGCCCGGCACCAATCGACCCGGCGGCGCAGCGCCCGGCACTCAACCGCTGACGCCCGCCCCGGCTGGCTCAAATGTGCAAAAGATGGCCGATAGTCAGGGCACAGGCGGCAACTGGCAGGGCATCGCCGAAGCCAACAGCATTGAAAACCCGCGCTTCCCCGATCCCGGTCAATTGATCAACATGAATATTTCGACGCCCAATGTGCAAGTATCGGCTGATATAGCCGGTGTTAGCGTCGGGTTCAGTACACCATCCGTGAGATTAGGATAGAGGCATACACCAATGGCTGTTGTCATTCGAGATTTTGAAGTTGTTCCAGGCGCACCCCCGGAAACCAGCCCGGCGGCCAATTCCGGCGCAGCTCAGGGATCAGCGTCCGGCGCACTGTCGCCCGTAATGGCACGAAAAATTGCGCGCATCACCCGCCAGCAAACCGAACGCCTGCTGCGCGTCCGGGCTTATTAAACACCAGATAAATTATAGAGAGCCGATCAATGCCTGAACTAACCGACGCGCGCCCGACTATCACGATTGATAACCAGGACAACCCATCATTGGCACAGGGCTTGACCAATCTGATGATCGTCGAGAACACCAGCGGCTTATATCGCTGTGAGGCGACGTTTGGCAACCTGGGCACGGTGGACTCTAACCCGGATTTTCTGTACTTTGATCGCCGGACGCTCGATTTCGGCAAGACCTTCAAGGTCAAGCTGGGCACTGACCTGTTATTTGAAGGCCGGATCATGGCACTGGAAGGCCGTTTCCCGGAAGGTCAGGCCGCTGAAATCACCGTTATGGCCGAGGATCGCTTTCAGGATTTACGAATGACGCGCCGCACACGCACGTTTTTCGATGTGAGCGACTCCGGGGTTTTCGGTCAGATCGCCAACGATCACGGCTTGAGTCTGAGCGCCTCACTGAACGGCCCGACCTACAAAGTGTTAGCACAAGTCAATCAAAGCGATCTGGCCTTTTTGCGGGAGCGGGCGCGGGCTATTGATGCTGAAACATGGATGGACGGCAGCACGCTCAATGCCAAGCCGCACAGCCAGCGTAACGGCGGGACACTCACGATCACTTATAACAATGAACTGCATGAAGTGTTTGTCAGCGCCGATTTGGCCTCGCAGCGGAGCAGCGTCGCGGTCAGCGGGTGGGATGTGGCGGGAAAGAAAGCCTTACAGCACGAAGCCACCGACTCGATCATCAACAGCGAACTGAACGGGCGGGTGAGCGGTGCCAGCATTTTGAATCAGGCACTGGGTCAACGCAAAGAAGCGTTGGTACACACCATTCCGTTGAATGCTCAGGAAGCCCGCAATGCCGCCGAGTCCTTTTTCAAGATGAGCGCACGCCGCTTCGTGACAGCACACGGCACTGCCCAGGCCAATGCCAAAATGCGGGTGGGCAGCTATATCGAGATGAAAGGGTTGGGGCCGCTGTTCAGTGGCAAATATTATCTGACCGACGTTCGCCATACCTTTGACGGCGAAAAAGGTCTCAAGACGGAATTTACCGCCGAAACGCCGGGATTGGGGCGACCATGACATTTGACGCAACACCCTTTGAGATGATGCTCGACGAGCGTTTGCCAAGCGGCCTGGGCGGGCGCTGGTATGGCGTTTACCCGGCACTGGTCAGCGATAACAACGACCCGGACGGTCAGGGGCGCGTCAAGATCACGCTGCCCTGGTCTGCCGATACAGGCAGTGGCCGCTACGAAGCTTGGGCGCGTCTGGCAACCATGATGGCCGGGAAGGACAGGGGCACCTGGTTCATCCCGGACAAGGAAGACGAAGTGTTGGTTGCCTTTGAGGGGGGCGATCCGCGCCGTCCGTATGTCGTTGGCGCGCTGTGGAATGGCAGTGATACGCCGCCCGACTCGATGGAAAGCCAGAACAATCGCAAGGTGATCTGCTCCCGCGAAGGCGTCAAGGTGACCCTTGATGACAGTAAGGGGCAGGAAAAATTGATTTTGGAAACACCCGGTGGTCAGAAAGTGACACTCAAGGATGGGCCGGGCAGTCTTGAACTCGTCGATAGCAATGGCAATTCAATCAAACTCGAATCGAGCGGCATCACGGTAACGGCGTCGGCCAAAGTCACGATCAATGCCAGCACGGTTGAGGTCTCGGCAGGTATGGTCACGGTCAACGCGGGCATGTCCAAATTCAGCGGCGTGATACAGTGCGATACCGTGATCGCCAACAGTGTGGTCGGGACATCGTATACGCCCGGCGCGGGCAATATTTGGTAGCGGGAAAAGGAGTTCACATGGAAGCATTAGTACAATGGGCAACCCCCGCGCCACTCTGGACAGAGATCATTGATGATCCGGCAGCACACGGCACGTTTCGGCAGCCGTCGATTTTACGTTTCGGCAGCGATTCGTTCATGGATGATTTTCTTCAAATGCTGCGTGCCGCGCCACATCAGATCAGCGGCCTGCGCGCTCAACGCGAAACGTGGCGCGCGCCGATGCTCAACGTGACGCCCGCCCCCGAACCGCCCGCGCTCCTGCAATCGGTGATGGGGCAGCACCTATTGGCGATGAAGTCTGACAGCAGCGCACTGGCGCAGTTCTCATCAGGCGCGGCCTCGGATAATACGCCCGATCTGACTCCTTTTGACGCAGCGGAATTGAGTACCAAACCGCTCAAACTATACCAGCCTGCCCACCAGCGATTTTATCTGGTGAGTGCCTGTCTGGTTTGCCGTGTGGCCGGGCTGCCAGATCGAACGCTGAACACGGGCGCACAGGAAAAGGTATCGTTCGTGGTACGACGCTTGCGGCCACCGAATGCCAATACATCGTTCGATCAAACACCCGATTCCAACTGGCAGGAATATGCCTTCGTCGGTGCGGAACATGCGCGCACATGGCAGCTTCTACCCCCTGGCAGTGCTGATGCACTTGTGCCCGGTGAGGAGCAAATGCCGCTGTTCGGCGTCTCATTCACTGAGGCACAGCGTAAACGGCGCTTGTTCGCGGGCAACATCCCGGTTGCCAAGCGCGAAACGTACATGGGCGCGCGGATGGCTTTGCCTGCCGCTGAACAGGGTAGCGAACCGATCCCGGATCCGCGCCTGATTTTGCTTCGTACCCAGGCACTTGATCCCTGGCAGCGGTTGATCGATCAGTGCAAAGATGTTAAGGACCGCCATGATAAGGTGCTGGAGCGTGAAGCCAAACGCGATAAAACTGGCGACAATGATCCCAAAAACCATACCAGTGACATCAATGCGGCGTACCTGAAACAGGAAACCGACCTGCGTAAGCAGACGATAGAAGGTTCATGGTATATCCTGCTTGATTTTGCCGACGTGTTGACCGCACATTTTCCAAAAGTGTGGGCGGCGATTAAAAATATATCGCTGCACGCGGGCTTGCAGGGCGCACAACTGGCGCTGTTCGATGCGCTGGACGCCGTGCGCGTGACCGA
>JBBSEU010000082.1:0-20058 GCA_038239365.1 Aggregatilineales bacterium | reverse complement strand
CGGCTCGTCACCAAAAGCACGCGGCAGACCTACTCCATTTTCCGCTTAGGCCTACGTCTAGCGGAACACTTTTTGTCAAATCAGCTTGATTTGGCCTGTTCCTTTTTTCATTTTCTTGATGCCCCTCCCCCTCGCCCTAAAACTGTCGGTGCGTGAACTGTAAACGGAGAGGGAGCAGGTTCAACGCGGCTCGCTTGAAGCAACTTTATCACACACGGGATAAAGGGTAGGTTGTACAACCACCCGTAAAACAAAAGCGCCTGACACTGGTCAGGCGCTTTTAATTGAGTGACCCCGTTGGGACTTGAACCCAAAACCAATTGATTAAGAGTCAACTGCTCTGCCAATTGAGCTACGGAGCCATGGTCACATTTTCTGCAACGCTGTTGATTTTAACATTTTCCGATCTCCCGTCAAGGGTTAGTTCAATGGGGAGTGGTAAACTTTTTGGGGAGGAAGTCCGAAATTTGGCTTCAGTAGCCTTTTCTTGAAACACATTACCTACGAGTTTCAGCACTCTTATCAGTTTTTGGCACTTCCGAATCAAGAAATTATCTCAGACTTGTGCCCTGATTGTGGTAAAATAGAATTCTTAAGAGGACTCAAGTATTGTCAACCACCTTTGAAACTGAATCTCAAATCGAACGCGCCTTTCTCGTGGGTGCAGATGTACGCGGCTCAACCCCGCTGCTGCCTATTGAAGATTCGCTCGATGAATTGGAACTACTCTCCAAAACCGCTGGAATTGAAGTGGTGGGGCGTGCCAGCCAGCATGTCAAGCATATTGACCCGGCCACATTCATTGGCTCTGGCAAGGTCGAAGAAATTCACCAGGAGATGGAACATCTTCACGCCAGCGTCTTGATCTTCGACGATGAACTTTCGCCACGTCACCAGCGCGAACTGGAAAAAGTGTTGGGTGAAAACGTCAAGGTCATTGATCGTTCGACGCTGATTCTGGATATTTTCGCGCAGCACGCCAGCACGCGCGAAGGGGCGCTGCAAGTCGAACTGGCGCAGTACGAATATCGCCTGCCCCGGCTGACCCGCCAATGGACGCACTTGGCACGTCAGGCGGGCGGCGGCGCAACAGGCGGCGGTACGGGTGGCGTTGGCTTGCGCGGCCCTGGTGAAACACAGCTAGAAATTGACCGCCGCGAAATCAGCTTGAAGATCAGCAAGCTAAAAAAGGACATTGAAGAAGTCCGTTCGCAGCGCAGCCGTGCCCGCAATGCCCGTACCAAGTTTGGGGCACCCGTTGCCGCGCTGGTTGGCTACACAAACGCGGGCAAATCGACACTGCTCAACAGCCTGACCGGGTCATCCGTGTACGCCGCGAATAAGCTGTTCGCCACGCTCGATCCAACCACGCGCCGATTGAGTTTGCCGGGCGGTAAAAATGTGCTGTTGTCAGATACAGTGGGCTTTATCCAAAAACTGCCCACAACTTTGATTGCAGCCTTTCGCGCTACACTTGAAGAAGTGAAAGAAGCCGATATTCTGCTGCATGTCGTTGATCTGGTACATGTCAATGCGCGTGAACAGATCGAAGCGGTAGAAAACACATTGGCTGAAATCGAAGTCCCGGACGTGCCGCGCATCTTGGTCTTGAACAAAGTCGATCAATGGCAAGGGCAAATCCCGGTGGATTACTGGGAACATGGCTACGACGCGGTTGTTGCGGTTTCGGCACGCGAAGGGACAGGGATGGAACAACTCATGGCCGAAATCGAGCATATTCTGGTTGATCAGATGATCGAGGTTAGCTTGAATATCCCGTACAGCCGGGGCGATCTGCTCTCACAGGTTCACGAGTTGGGGATCATCGACGAAGAAACCTCAACACAAACGGGTACAATCGTGCGTGCCCATGTGCCGCCACGCTTTGCCGCACACCTGACCGTCGTCCAGGAAAAATAATCATGCGTTCGTTGTACAACCGACTCGATCAATCACCCGGACTGGCTGCGTTCATCAAGAGTTTGTCGGCAGGTTTGGCACGGCGGCGTGGCCTGCCGATCCTGACCGCCATTGGGTTGACAGTATTGAGCCTGGTTGTACATATTTTGTTAGCGTTGATACCGAGCAGCGTTTTGCTTTCGGTTTTTGCTTTTGGGCTGCTGCACGTGGCGATTATCGCGGGCTTTGTTGGTGTGCTGTTAGCTGAACCTATCGGGCGCGGTTGACATCCGTTAGATAACTGTTAAAGGGTTGTCTAATATGACAATTGAGCTTATCGCAAAATTGTGATACTCTCATCCAAAGGTTCACTGGAGGGTCATCATGAATGCGCGTTTTAATGTGTTCTTCTATGAGGATCATCGTCGCCGCAGCCCCGTCGAAGACTTTATCAATGCTCAGCCAACCGCCGATCAAGTCGCTATTCTACGCACGATCCTGCTCCTGCGCGGGCTAGGGATCAGTATGGGAATGCCCCACACCAAGAAGCTGAAAGGCTCGGATGTGATGTGGGAATTGCGCTGTGATCGTTCGGGGCGCAACTATCGTGTCTTTTATGGCCCGCTCGGCCAATCGGACTATGTGCTGCTGCACGCCATCGCCAAACCCCAGCGTGCGATCCGTACCGAAGACCTGGAGATCGCGGAAGGGCGCTTTAACGATTACCGGAATCGGGCAGCAAAAGGCCGACTGGCATAGCTTTTGTTAAACTGACGATGAGACGGGGCATTTGCCCCGTTTTCATGCCCGGAGTTTTCCCGGAGAGAGAAGCACAAGTCATGCGCCGCTTTGAGGAGTACCTCGCGGAAAAATTGCGTGAACCGGAATTCGCCGAAGCTTTCTGGTCCGCCGAACTGGAAAGCAGCATCGCTCAACAAATCGCTGCACTGCGCTTGCTGCGTGGCCTGAGTCAGAATAAACTCGCCAACCTGGTGGGTACCCAACAATCCAGCATATCGCGCCTCGAAAGCGGCTCGACGATGCCCTCGCTCTCGTTCCTGGAACGAATTGCGGAGGCGCTCGATGCCGACGTAGAAATCCGTCTCGTCCCACGTTCTATGAACTGAACTTTACCGATTATCAAGCGGTTTGTGCGGGCGCGGATTGCGTTCGCACAACGCCAACCAGTGCCCCAACCATGATCACGGTAGCGATCAGCGTGACGATCATGCCACCATTTTGTCCGTTACCCACCCATCCCTGAATAACAGGCACCGTCATCGCGCCAAAAGCCGCCGCGCCAGAGAGCAGCCCGGTTATCCGTCCACGCGCGGTGGCGCTAAGCTGCCCGCCCAACGCGATCACCGTCGGATAGACTGGCGCAAATCCAACACCGATCAGTACCACGCCAATTGCAATCAGTACGATTTGCGTCCCACTGACCACGAGCAATACCGCCCCAATGGTTGAGAGCGCCAGACTAATTTGCATCGTGAGCAAGCTGCCCAGCCGCCGCAAGACGAAAATGCTAACCACACGCCCGCCCGTCAAGCCAATCCAGTATAGTGACGTGATCCCTGATGCAGTATCGACATTCGCGTTTGCCACTAATCGCAAGTGTGTAAACAGCCAGTCGCTCAAACCTGTTCCCGCACCCGCATACATGAAGATCAAGGCGGCCAGACAGAACAGCGGCAGCAGCGGAATAGCGGCACTTGCTGCGCCGTCCAAATCACTTGCTTTATGAGTATGTGGTTGCGGAACCCCGCGCAAGCCAACGAATGCTGCCGCCATGATAAGACACAGCAGCGCCCCAATCAGGTACGCCGAGTGCCATGCCTGATTGTTGAGTGCCCAGGCTGCGACTAACGGCCCAATACTTGAGCCGAGTCCGTAAAACGTGTGCAACGCAGCCAGTACCGCCGCTGCACTGGCCGCAAAGACCGCCCCAATTGTATAATTTGTGCCCACATCGTACAGGCCACTACCCGCACCTGCGATGAACATAGCCGCCAGCACAAAAAGCGGATTGCCTGTACTGACAATTAGCACCAAACCGAACGTCAACAACAGCGCACCGGGAATCATCACGCGCCGTATGTCGTGCCTATCCAGCAGCCAACCCGCCAGAAAGGTGGCCGATACGGCACCAATTTGTCGTACCGCACGCAAGATACCTGCATCTGCCAGTGGTAATGAGATCGCTTCGGCCAGATTCGGCAATGTTGGACCAGAAATCGTTGCGGAAATGCCCAGAATGATGAAGCCCGCAAAACAGATCAGCGCGATCAGGCGATTCATAGCGAACCGTCGATTTTGAGCGTCGTTCCCACTAGGACGGGCACCTGATAACGCACCATGCGCGGACGGTAGCGTGCCATAAGTGCCTGATTATGAACATCGCCGCCGGGCACATTAGAACTGATCAGCACAGGCGGGGTCATGCCTCGTTCGGCCAATAAGGCGGCTACCTGCACCGTAATCGCGTCGATGATCGAAACGCCGATCACCGTAGATACCGCGCCGCTTTTCAGCGAACTATTGGGCAGTTCGAGCGCCGCATCGCCAGGGACACCATGCGTATCGATCACCAGATCAGCCACTTGGTACAGCTTTTTGCCGCTCGAATGCCGCGCCGGGACAGATTGACTATGTGCCATCGAAGTGAGTGCGATTACTTTCAGTCCCGCCGCCTTACTCAGTAATGCCGCTTCCACCGGAACGGCATTGATCCCGGACTGTGAAATGACGATGATCACGCTGCCGGGGCGCAAGTCATAACGTCCCAAAATCAACGCGGCCATCCCTTCAATTCGTTCGGCGTCTCCGTCGGCTACATCCTCAATGGCGACAGCAGGCGCTAACCCCCCGGCACGCCCGGCGGCCTCGTGCGCTACCAACCCGGAATGTCCGCTCCCGAACAAGAAAAAGCCATGATCATTGACTATGACTTCTGCGATGATTTCAGCGGCTTGTCGAATTGAGTCCCCCGATTGCTCCATGACCGTGCGGATCAGATCGATGAGAAAGTTAAAATAGGTATTGACGTAATTCACTGGCATAACGAGCGAATCCAATCTTGAGAGAGAAAATTATTGCTTTCGGTAAACGATTACACCCTCGGCAACTGTCAAATGCACATTGATCCGATCATCGACCAGAATCAGATCGGCGTCTTTGCCAACTTCGAGGCTTCCTTTTCGATCTGAAATATGTATATCACGTGCTGCATTCAAACTGCTGGTTCGCCATACCGCACTAAGGGGTTGACCTGTCGCCTGCATAAAATTGTGCAGACCGCGATTTAGCGTCAAGGTGCTGCCCGCCAATGTGCCATCCGGCAAGCGTACCGCGCCATCACGCACCACCACCTGTCGATCATCCATCACGTATTCAATATCACCGAGGCCCGCGCCGCGTACCGCATCCGTGATCAGCACGACACGATTCGGCCCTTTCGCCGCATACAGTATTTGCATTGAGGCCGGGTGAACGTGAATATTATCCGCGATCAGTTCGCAGTTGATTTCGGGCGAAGTCAGCACCGCGCCCACCGTGCCCGGTTCACGATGTCCCAATCCGATCATCGCGTTAAAGGTATGTGTAGAATGCGTCAACCCCAGCCCAACCGCCTGTTTCACCTGCTCGTAAGTCGCGGCACTGTGAGCAACCGAAACCGTGACTCCACGCCGCACGCACTCTTCGATCAACCAATGGTTTTCCTCGAATTCGGGCGCAACCGAGAGCAGCCGAATCACGTTGAAGTTCAGAAAAAACTGTGCTTCTTCACGACCTGCCGTGCGGAAATGGATCGGGTTTTGAGCGCCACGTTTACTAACATTCAGATAGGGGCCTTCCAGGTGAACACCCAGAAGAGTCGCGCCGTCGGGTTGAGCGCCCATGTGTTTAGCAACATTTTCCAGTGCCGCCGTGATCGCTTCTCTGGAGTCCGTCCACGTTGTCGCCAGAAAGCTCGTGACACCATTTTGGGCGTAAAACTTTGCCAGCGCGTGCAAGGCATCGGGGGTAGCGTCCATCATTTCGTGCCCCATGCCGCCGTGTACATGAACGTCAATGAAGCCGGGCAGCAGTGTTAGCCCTGCCGCATCAATGGTTTGGTCAGCATCAAGCGTGGGCGGATTACCCGTCCCGATCAGGACAATTTTTTTATCGCGTGCCAGCAGCCAACCCTTTGGAAAGTGCGCCGCCGGGGTTATGACCTGTGCATTTCGGATGAGGATCGATTGACTCAAAATCTTATAACTCCTACAAAGCCTTCAAATGAATCTCGGTTTGAAAAGCCCCTCTCCTTCGGGAGAGGGGTTGGGGGTGAGGGCTAATTGAGGCTATTTCAAACACTCGTCCTCAACCATCGTTTCGCTGCTGCTATCCAACCCGTAACCAAACGAGAACAATGGTGCGTCACAACCCGACGTTGCCAGTTTCGCAAAGTTGAATGGAAGTTGATCCATTGTGCGCGGCCAGGTGAACGAGAGTTTTCCGGTGAAGGGTTTATCGCCGAACAGCACATCGGCCACGCCCCCGCCTTCTGTGCCGGGCAGCCATGCCGCCACAAACGCATCTGATTGATTCAACTGCGGACTGATAATCATCGGGCGGCCTGAGAGCAAAACGATGATCAGTTTCTTGCTATGCTGCCGGATACTCTCTACGATTTTGGCCTCTACAGGCGTTATTGTGAGCGATGCCTTATCACCCTTGCCTTCCGCATAAGGACGCTCACCGATCAGCGCGATTCCCACATCGGCCATACCGTCAAATTGACCGCTGGTGTTGTACGTGACGGTTGTGGTGGGTGATACCGTATCCTGGATTGCCTTGAGGATGGTTGTACCGGGCGTGATATTGCCTTCTTTGCCTTGCCATTCGATAGTCCAGCCACCCGCTTGAATACCAATATCATCCGCGCCGCGACCCGCCACATAAATCGTTGAGATATTCCTGGCAATGGGTAGCGCACCATTGTTATTTTGCAGCAATACGAGTGATTTGCTAACGGCTTCACGCGCCAAAGCCTTATGTACAGTCGAACCCACTACCGTTTGATGTGCCGGATCGCTTAACGGACGTTCAAACAATCCCAACTCGAATTTCACGGTAAGGATGCGTTTCACGGCGTCGTCAATGCGCGACATTGGCACAGCAGCCGACGCGACGGCTTTTTTAAGCGCGGTGATGAACTTCACGTAATCATAGGGCACCATGATCATATCGAGTCCGGCATTGATCGAAATTATGACCTGTTCATCATAGCCGCCCGACGCCTGAATCTGGTCAATCGCCTGCCAGTCAGAGACAGTGAAGCCCGTGAAACCCAGTTCGCCTTTTAACACGTCGGTGATCAGGTACTTTTGGGCGCTCATCTTCATCCCGCCCCAACTCGAAAACGAAACCATGATGCTTTGTGCGCCATTCTTGATCGCCGTGATATACGGTGGCAGATGAATCGCGCGGAGGGTTGCTTCGTCAACCTCAGTGACGCCCTGATCAAGCTGATAGGTATCTGTTTTGGCCGAACCCCATTTTGTCCCGCCGTCACCGACATAGTGTTTGGCCGTTGCCAATACGCTGTTCGGATCGTTGAGTTTGCTGCCTTGCAAACCGCGAATAAGGGCGCTGGATAGCGTGGAAACAAGCGCCGTGTTTTCGCTGTAAGTCTCGTAAGTGCGTCCCCATCGAATATCCTGTGGGACGGCCACCACTGGCGCGTAGTCCCAATAAATTCCAGTGGCGATCATCGCTTCAGCCGTTGCCCGTCCGATTCTCTCAACGAGATCAGGATCGTTCGCTGCGCCCAATCCAATGCTTTGCGGAAACATCACCGTGCCATACAGGTTATTGTGGCCGTGTATCGCGTCCACGCCATACAGGACAGGGATTCCAAGTCGGGAACTGAGCGCCTCTTTTTGGAAGCCCTCGGTCATTTTTGCCCAATTCGCGGTATTGTTCGGCTTGGGCGATCCGCCGCCGCCGCTCAATAGACCACCGATCCCCAGCGGAGCAATATCGGGTACTTTGATGCTGTCCTTCTCAACCAGCGTCATCTGGCCGATCTTTTCATCGAGCGTCATTCGTCCCAGCAGATCAGTCACCCGATCTACAACCGAATGTGAAGCATCTTTATAAATTGGCGTATCGCTTTGCTGGCCGCGTGCAAATGTGCTGGCGCTGGCAAACACTACAAAAAATACCAGCAGCGTACTGATTAGCCTTTTCAATTTAGCGTTCCTTATGATTCAGGGCAGCCATGCCACCTGCGGCGAACGATAAAAGTTCACGTTTAGCGCAGTCAAGTATTGACCGTGAATCGCCAGTCGTGCGCTGTACTCCGCCCAATTTCGCCCGGTCATCGGCGACCAGCCGATCTCGGCATAACCTAATATCCTGGGAAACGTCATGAACTCAATATCCTGCATCGTCAGGATCGTTTCTGTCCAAAGCGGCGCTTCGACACCCAGAATATCCTTTTCCGTAATGCCCGGCGTCTGCGTGGTTGGCTCCCAATCGTAACCGTCTTTGACTTCAATGTATGCCGCCCAGCTTAACCCCAACGGCGATCCAGGATGATATTTCATATCCAGGTAAGTTTTGGTGGCGGGCGACATAATAATTTTCGCGCCCTGTTCTGCCGCTTGATGTGCGCCGTCGTTTGTCCAGTGTTGGGCGATAGAGGTTGGCAGCAGGTGCGTTTTGGCGATCTCACCCCAACCGATCATCTGCTTACCATGCGATTGGACAATCGTCTGGACGCGCTCGATGAATTTTATGTAATCTTCGTGGCTGGTTGATGCTGCTTCATCGCCGCCGATATGGATATACGGCCCTGGCGTAATCGCGGCCAGTTCCCGGATCACATCATCCATAAAGGTATAGGTCATCTCTTTGTTGGCACACAGCGTACTGAAGCCGACTTTCGTTTCGGTATAACGGGCAGGCGCGATGTCATTGCAGTTTAGTTCGGCATAGGAAGCAAGCGCGGCGTTGGTATGTCCCGGCGTGTCGATTTCGGGGATCACCATCATGTATCGATCTTGTGCGTAGGCCACAATGTCGCTGTACTCGGCCTGTGTGTAGTATCCGCCTACGCCGCCACCAACCTCAGTGCCGCCGCCATAGGTTGCCAGCTTCGGCCACGAATTTATCACGATGCGCCAACCCTGATCATCAGACAGGTGCAGGTGAAACCGATTCAGTTTGTAATAAGCCAACAGGTCAATATAACGTTTAACATCATCAACTTTGAAGAAGTGCCTGGATACGTCCAGCATTGTGCCACGCCAAACAAAGCGTGGATAATCACGAATGACGCCCGTTGGGATCGTCCAGGGCGCAGACTGAGGTGTGGTACGTTCTATCTCCGGGGAAAAAAGCTGCCGAAGCGTCTGAATGCCCCGGAACAGTCCGGCGGGTTGATGGGCACTGATCTTGACCCCATCCGGCGATACGGTTAATTCGTAGCCTTCGTCCCCTAATGTCGAGTCGCCGCCCGTTGTTGTCAGCACAATATTCTTGCTGGCGGCACTTTCTGCTGCGGCCACGACTGGCAATTCGTAACCTGTGGCGGGCTTAAGTTTATCGGAGAGGTAACGCCCAATTTTCATCAGTTCGTCATTAGTGGCTTCGATCATTATTTTTGTATCAGACGCAAGGGTAAATGTTGCCCCGCCCGGCTGTACTGAAACTGGCATCGGAATGAGATTTCCCAGCGTCGATAAGTGTGATGATTGATCAGTTGGATTGCTCATAAAGGCTTTGATCGTCCTCGGTGTAGTTGTGGCACACAATAAAAGTATGGCTAGCCGCATCTGAAAATGCCGCCAAGCACGACTTTGCAACATCAGCGTTGATCCTGTTATGCCTAATTCAATATAACGCAATTAGGGGAGTTCGGTGAGTCGGGTTTGCGACTCACCAGTTTGGGGCAAACGAGGCGGAGAATCAGTCCATTCGGCCTGGATTGTCATTGATTTCAGCAGTGGGGCTTGGCTCCACTGTTGGAACAATGATGATTGGTGGCGCGGGCACACTGCCTTTTGTCCATTTTCCAGCGACAGGCCACATGCCCGGCGATCCATAAGCAAATGCCACATCGGGTGTTCCGCTGCTCATCGTATTTTTCAGATAGAACGCGCCGCTGACAATATAACCCACCCGCGAAGGCCCCGCGCCTGTCCAATCGCCCGCAAGCGGGATTGCTTCCGGTGGGCCGAACACAAAATCGTAATCACTAAAAATGATCGCAGGCTGAGTAGTGGTACCGCCGATTCCGTTTGCCAGATAGAAGCGTGTGTTGGCCGGGCGGAACACGCCCATGCTGTCAAAACCGTTGCCATCCCAATCACCCGCAATACCATGATCGCCTGGATTACCCAGAACCATCGTGTAATCCGCAAAACCGTTAACCAGAGCGCGTTTGGCGAACAACAGACCATTTGAGGGGCGGTAAACGCCAGCGCCGCTGCCACGCATCGACGCATCCCACTTGCCCGCCAGAGGTTCATCGCCCGGATTGCCCATCACAAACGCATAATCGGGATAACCCGGCGAATTTGAGTCACGCAGCAGAAAGACACCCAACTCACTGATGTAAACGCCAATCGTATCCACACCGTCGCCGTCCCAATCACCGACAACTGGCAAGTTTCCGGGGCTACCAAAAGGAATAGTAATATCCGGCCAACCCGCTGAATTCTGGTTACGTAGATAAAACGCACCGCCCATATACACGCCAATCGTATCCGGGCGGCTCAATGTGAGTGTTGGCGATGGACTGATCGTTGGTGTATTGGTGAGTGAAGCAGTGGGTGTCAGTGTAACACTGCTCGTTGCAGTCGGCGTGTTCGTGCGGCTTACTGTTAAAGTCGGTGATGGCGTTGCACTTCGGGTATGCGTGGCCGTTAGCGTCGCACTCGATGTGACCGTGCTGGTATTTGTGACGCTGGGTGTCCAGGTACTTGAGTTTGTAGCACTGGGCGTTAGAGTGTTGGTGTTCGTCGCACTTGGGGTATAGGTTGCAGTTGGCGTCACACTCGGCGTGCGGGTACTGGTGAGGCTTGCTGTCAATGTGGCTGAGGGAGTTATCGTGTTGGTAGTCGTTGCCGAAGGCGTAAGTGTAGGGGTGCTTGTCCGTGTTGCGGACGGCGTAACCGAAGCCGTGAGACTTGAAGTCGGTGTTGATGTTGGAGCAGGTGCTTGCCCTTCAAAAGCCCCTATATCACACAACCCACCTGCTGGGCGAACACTGCCACGTTGATCGGTGAGTGTATTGGCGCTGTTGCAACCGCCTGCCGCTGGAATTTTATCCAGCGCCGGGCTGCCCGTTTGCAATGCCCGCGTGAAAGTTGCGCCGCCATTATTTTGCAGCACCCCAAGCAGCGGATCAACGGGCGGGTTGATATTCCCTGTCGTAATACCCGTCACTGTCGCCCCACTCAAATTATCAAAAAGGTTATAGCCCAATGAATTGGCTTCGCCCGAAATATTCGTATTGCTTGTACTGCCTGCACGATTATAGGCAAAAATGCTGTTTTGCACGTTTAAGCCCATGCCTGCTTCTACCATCACACCACCCGCATCACTTGCCAGATTGTTGGTAATGGTGCTGGCCGTGATGTTAAGTGTCCCGCGAAAGCCGAGGAACAACCCACCGCCGCTGGTGGTCGCGCTGTTGTTTTCGACAGTGCTGTTGATGATATTGGTTGCGCTAAAATTGCTGCCCGATACGTAAACTGCACCACCGTCTGCCGTTGCACTATTTTGCGTCAGCAAGCTGTTAATAATATCCAGGCGGACATCGTTGTTGTAGACTCCAGCGCCATATTGAGCCGTATTGTTCGCAAGAGTGCTGTTCTTTATTTTTACGCCTTGACTCGCACTGAGTTCACTGTACACTCCGCCGCCATCACCGGCACCCGTAGGTGACGTATTATTGCGGATAACACAGTGATCGATCAGCAGCATTGCTCCGGCCTTCAAAGCAGCGTAAACACCCCCACCAAAGCCCACGTTGGGGCCGCTGGCAGCATTTCCATTTTGAATAACGAGGTATTGCAAGGTTGCCGTGCCCGTATTTTGAATATCGAAAATGCGGGAATTAGCGCCCGCATCAAGGGTAATCAATGGCGTATCCACGAATCCCGGCTGTGTATCGCCAGCTATCGTAACGGGCTTCGCAATAACTGGTAGTTCACCCAATGCCCCCGCCAGATGGATTGTCTGCGCGCCGCTGCCTATTGCAAAACCGATCACATCCGAGCCGCTGCCCGCGATGCACTCATTCGCGGTTGCCCCGGACGCCGTCGAGGTGTTTACCGCGATAATCGCCTCACGCAGCGTACATTGGCCGTCATCAGCGATGGTATCTGCGCTGCTATTGACAAGAATTGTAGCGGCGTGAACCACCTGTAATGTGGTTCGATCAAGCATCAAAAGAAGCAAAGCAACAGCAACGAGGAGACGCAACGTAGTCCGACGCATGATGCTAGTTCCTTGTGGACAGAAAGAAAAACCCAACAACGAGTTTACTACATAAAGGCAAAAATCGCCTGATAATTGTTAGCTCAGCCGATTTAATCCATTCTTAATTATTTACGAAGAAAATTCCGTACTACTGTCAAGTACGCCTCGTTTTCTTCGACATAGGTCATATGCCCGCTGTGTTCAAAAATAACCAGTTCAGCTTGTGGCGCACCTTTGGCAATTGCTTCGGCAGCTTCAACAGAACAGGTACGATCATGCCGCCCCGCCAATACCAGCACCGGATGAGTGATCTTGAACAGTTTATCTTCGACAGCGATCCCACCATACGCCTGTTGTGCGAAGTGGCGCAGCACATCCGGCGCATAAACGCTATCCGCCGTCCGTTGATCGAATTCGGCGATGCGCGGATCAAGTGGGTTAGCGAAATGAAATGGATTCTGATCGCGCATGATTGAGGCAAAACCTTCTTGTGTTGTGATGTGGCTTTCGCGTGCCCAGGATGCTTTCACCTGTTCCCGAAGTTCAATTGGTTCAAAGGCATCCAGGTTGCGTTGAACGTGTTCCAGGTAGCGCGAATCCGGTACGCCGCTTGAAACAATCGTTTGTGCGGCGGCTTCCGGGAAATCAACGGCGTTTTGCAGCGCGACGAACGAACCGTAGGAATGCCCCAGAACCGCATAACGATCCAGCTTCAACGCTTCGGCCAGCAAAACGACATCATGTGCCATTTGTTTCAGTGTCCAGGTACTTTCCGGCGCTTTATCCGAACGCCCCTGCGCGCGCTGATCGACCAGAATCAAATGAAACTGATCGGTCAGTGGATCAAGATAATCGCCAAACTCATGGTGATCCAGTCCTGGCCCGCCATGCAGCACTATCAACGGATACCCCGCGCCCCGTTCCGCAATGAACAACCGCGTATCACCAATCGAAACATAATGATCATTTGAATGAACTGCCATTTTTGACTCCTCAAATAAACGTATCTGCCAATGTACCCTGCTTTACGATTTTCAGGTTGCTTGATTTTTCGCAAAGATTACTTGCACGCCTAAACGAACCTTTGTGCCATTATTGTTATACGACACACCTCGTTAATGATCGAAAATAAATTAAAATCAAAATTGTTGATCACACAGTAAGATGTCTTTACAAATCCTGCAAAACACATGGGCAATCGTGAGTGAGAATACTTTTATGACCGACTCCACACAACTACAAACTGCGGAACTGCCCGAACTTAAACTTGCCCGTGAACAAGCCCTCAAATATGGCAAAGACCTGGCACAAATTTATGTTGCGGAAAAGGCGCGGCGCGAAGAACTGGAAATTGCTTACCAGGCGTTGAGTGCCGTGTTTGCCAGCACCCCCGATAGCCTCCTGGTGCTGACCGATGATTTACTCATCCAACAGGCCAACCACACCTTCGGGCAGTTGATAGAACTGCCCGCCGAATGGCTCATTGGGCGTCCGATTGGTGAGGTGCTGCATTCCTATGAACTTTTGCACGCGCTCAACCGATTGGCAAATGATGCACAAGCACCTACCCAGCTTGAATTTACGTTGCTTGAACCCATCAAACGATCTATGCGGGTCAATATTGCGCGGCTCAGCGCAGGCGAGACACACGGTTGGATCGTCGTGCTGCATGACCAATCCCGGCTCAAGCGGCTAGCCAATCAGAAAGCCGAGTTCATTAATATCGCATCGCACGAACTCCGTACCCCACTGACTGCGCTCATGGGTTTTAGCCAGGTTTTGCGCGATGAATTTGACGAGCCAGGTGTAGTTATCACCGATGACCACCGCAGCTACCTTGATGCCATAATACGTGGAAGCGTCCGCCTCAATCGTACCATTAATGAGTTAATCCAATTCGCCCGCTTGAACGGCAGTGATGTACAACCCACCGGCATTGTATCGATCCGTTTGCGTGAACTGATCAACGATGTGGCCGCCGAATTTGGGGCGCAGGCATTACGGAAAGGTGTCTCGATTGACATACAGGTTGATGAGGCGCTTTCACTGACTGTCGACGAGGCGCTGCTGCGAATGGTGTTGAATCAACTCATTTTGAATGCCGTCGCGTTCAACAAAACGAACGGTACGCTTCAAATTGAGTCAGCACTCAGCAAAGGGCAGCTTCAACTTCAGGTGCGCGATACCGGGATCGGTATACCACAGGCTGAACTCGAAACGATTTTTGAGCCGTTTTTCCAGGTTGAAGATCACGATACACGACGTGTCGATGGGTTAGGCATGGGGTTGCCGTTAGTCCGCCGTTCTGTCGAATTGATGGAAGGTCAAATCAGTGTCGAGAGCAAACTTGGCGTCGGGACAACTTTCACCCTGACATTACCCTTGCGCGTGACTCAGCCTGTCGAGCCGGAGCCGCAGAAAGCCACCGTATTAGAGCAAAAAGGCGACTCTGCCCAAACAGAAGCACTCCAGACACAATTGGAAAGCACCCGTCAGCAGTCGCTTGTTTATGCCCGTGATATGATGAAGCTGTACCGCGAACTACAGGCCACCAATGGCGAACTCAAAACCCTGAACACACAGCTTGACGAAGCTAATAAACTCAAGTCGAATTTTCTGGGCGCGATCAGTCACGAATTGCGTTCGCCATTTGCCTCGATTGACTTTGCACTGCAAGCCCTAACGCGCTATGGAACAGATCGCTGGATTCCCGATCAACGCGAACTACTGACCGATCTCACCAAAAGCAGCACGAATGCCCGTCATTTGATCGATAACTTGATCACTTATGCTGGGCTGTTGAGCAAACAAGGCCGTCTGGAACTTGAGTCGGTAAACGTTGGTGATCTGCTTCAGGAAGTGCAGGCGACACTGGCACCGATGGCACAATCGCGCGGGCTGCATCTGGAACTACAGTATCCACGCGGGCTGATACTTATGGCCGCAGATCGCAAACGACTGAATGAGGCCGTCTGGCATCTGCTCCATAACGCGATCAAGTTCACCAAACCAGGCGGCCAAATTCTGCTGCACGCCCGCGATGAACAGGATACTGTGTTAATCGCCGTAAAAGATACCGGGATCGGCATCCCTCTTGACCAGCAAACCGTCATCTGGGAGTCGTTTGCACAACTCACCGATGCGCTCAAACGTGGCGTCGAAGGGCTGGGTCTGGGTCTGGCACTGGTTCGCTATGTAGCGGCGGCGCACGGAGGCAATGTGGTGCTGCACAGCACACCCGGTGTTGGCAGTGTCGTTGGCTTTTGGCTGCCGCGTACCAGTGAGGTCGTCGAAGATGTATAACCAGGTCACGATAGAAGGTCTTGATCGCAATACGGATGAAATGACCACTGCTGAACTGCGCGACTACTGCCAGTTTATGAGATCGCAGCTTGTCGAGTGCCAATCGCAGCTTGAGATCGTACTCGATCTGCTTGAGCAGCAAACGGCTAAAATGGCACAGTTGTACATCACCAGCAAAGAGGGCGAACGGCAGTATCAACAGATCGTTGAAACGTCAGCCAATGTGATTTATACGATGGATTTGAGCGGTCATCTGACGTACATCAATCCATCCTGCGAAAAACTGATCGACTATCGACCAGTCGATTTGATCGGTTCGCATTTCAGCGCATTGGTGCCGGGGCAGTGGCAAAAGCAGGTCGAAGACCATTTCAAGGATCAACTGCGTGATTATGTTTCTGAAACAGTGAGCGAAATGCCGATCCTCACCCGACATAATGAGCAGAAGTGGATCGAACAAACCGTAACGCTGCTCTATAAAGATGATGAAATAGTCGGTTTTCACGGCGTCGTACAGGATATAACAGATCGGAAGCGTGCTGAAGAAGCCATCCGTCAGGGCGAAGAACGGCTGCGCCGTATCACCGATAATATGTTGGATATGGTCATTCAAACTGACGCATCAGGCATCATTGAATATGCCAGCCCGTCCTGTTGGAGCGTCCTGGGCTATACGCCCGAAACGTTGTTAGGGTGTTCGCTCTATTTCTGGATACATCCCGACGATGTGGAACGGGTTCGTGAAGCGATTGATACCGTAGACCGCGTTGAGTACCGCTGCTTACATTTAGGTGGGCGCTACCTCTGGATCGAGACGATCAGCAATCTGTTATTCGACGATAAGGGTCATGTTGGGGGTATGGTTTTTGCCAGCCGCGATATTACCAAGCGTAAACAGGCCGAGGAGCAGCTTCATCAACTGAACCGCCTTAAAAGCGATTTTCTCTCGACGGCTGCCCATGAACTCCGCACGCCGCTCACATCAATCCGGGGTTTTAGCGAAATTCTGCTGACGCGCCAACTCGACGAAACGCGCAACCGTCGTTTTGTGAACCTGATCAACGATCAATCTACACAGCTTGGCAAGATCATTGACGATCTGCTGGATGTCTCAAGGCTTGAGGCAGGGCGGGGACTCAAAGTTACGCTGGAACCAGTAGACATTGTAGGACTAATCCAGGATGTGAGTACGCTATTTATTGAATCGACGCCTTCACACAATATCCAGTTAGAAGGTTTTGAGGCGTTGCCCTTCGTCAAAGGCGATCCATTCCGGCTTGGGCAGGTCTGCAAAAACCTGCTCTCCAACGCGATCAAATATTCGCCAAAAGGGGGAACCATTACGATCAGCGCGAAAGTGCTGCCGGATATGCTCCAGATCGCTGTTCAGGATGAAGGTTTGGGGATGACGCCCGAACAACTTTCGCACCTGTTCGAGAAGTTCTACCGTGCCAATGCTTCCAATACCGCCATCAGCGGCACTGGTTTAGGGTTGGCGATCACGAAACTGATCATTGAATTGCATGGCGGCAAAATCTGGGTTGAGAGTGAACACGAAAAAAGTTCAACTTTCTACTTTACATTGCCACTTTCAACAGACGTTATCGGAGTTGGTAAATGAAGAAAATTCTAATCGTGGATGATCAGCCGGAAGTTTGCGAACTGGTCAGCGTAACCTTGGAGATCGGGCCGTATCAGATTTTCACGGCCAGCAACAGCCGTGATGCTTTGCGTCTGGCCTTTGGGGAAGCCCCGGAATTGATCCTATTGGATGTTCAACTGACGGGCAGTGAAATCGACGGCCTCGAAATCTGCCGGACACTCAAAAACGACAGGCGCACTCATCGCAGCTATGTAATGATGCTCACTGCCAAAGGTCAGGATTGGGATAAGCAGGCTGGTTACGATTGCGGCGCGGATGACTATTTCGTCAAGCCGTTCAGCCCGCTTGAACTGATGCGAAAAGTCGAGGAAGTTCTCGGCTAACGGACACCTGCTACAAACTCACAAAACACTTGGTGGGCTGTCTGACGATGCGTTGGCAGCCCGCCTATGTTAGATTTAAGCTCAAACAAGCCTTTTAGCACACCGTTAAAAATATCCGGTTTGTTTGAGGTCACTTCTTGAAAGCACTTCAATCGCCTGCCTTGCTGCGACTGTCTACGTACATCGGAATCACTGCCGGATTGGCAACACTGATTGCAGTCCTGCTCGTCGTGTTGATCGTTCAGCTTGTCAATTCGGTATCCGGGGCGTTGTTGGCAGGGGTCAGCATGGCCGCCTGTGCCGGCCTGATCGCCTATCTGATTGTGCAGCGATTAACTGCGCCGCTCACCCGCTTATCCAGCGCAGCAATGCGAATGGCCGTTGGCGATCTCTCCACGCCGATTCAAGCCGATGGCCCCGTAGAGATTCGCGGGTTGGCGCGTTCACTTGAAAACGCTCGTCACGAGTTAGACGGCATGACACGCTGGCTCACACACGAAAAAGCCTGGGCAGAATATCTGGTTGATTCGATTGTCGAAGGGATCATCACGCTCGATTCAGCAGGCCGTGTAACGTTTGCTAATCGCGCCGCGTTAACCGTTCTGGGCTGCACCAGCCGTGACACGCTTGGCAAACCTATCAACGATCTGCTAACGCCCACTGAATCGACAACCAGCTTCGACAAGCTGATTCCTGCCGCCGAAATGGAGCGCACGATCCCGGTACGCAGCAGTGATGGCCGTGCGATCACGCTCTCGGTGACGGGCGCACGGCTTAAGCCGCCTGTCGAAAATAATGCCCGCGTCGCGCTTGTCTTTCGGGATGTGACCGCCGAAAATGCCGTTCAACGTTTGCAGGGCTACTTTTTAGCCAGCATCTCTCACGAACTGCAAACGCCGCTGGCCTCACTCCGAACCTCTGCCGAACTACTCGTGACTGAGCACGGTGATCTGACCGAAGATGAACACTTCCGCCTGCACACGACGATCTATCGCGGCATTTTGCGCCTGGAAGCACTGGTTGATAATTTGTTAGCTAGTGCCAGTTTGCAAGCTGGGCGCTTCAGTATCAAGCTATCCGCCGTCGATCTGGGTGAACCGATTGAGGAAGCGATGCTCTTTATGGGGCCGCTGATCGATGCCGCCGGGATGTCACTCGACGTGAATTTGCCGGACGTGCTGCCTACCGTCCGCGCCGATAGCCGCCGCATCACTCAGGTATTGGTCAATCTTCTGTCAAATGCGGTCAAGTACGGGGCGCGCACCGCACCTATTCAGTTGAATGTGCTGCCACATTTTCACGTTGTCCGTGTTGAAGTACGCGATCAGGGTTCAGGTATCCCGCCCGAAGGGCGCGAAACGATCTTTGCCCGATTCAGCCGTTTGGATAATTCCGGCACGCGCAAAGAACACGGCGCAGGACTCGGTCTCTACATTGCCCGCACGATCATCGAATCGCATGGTGGGGCTATTGGCGTCGAGTCGCCACCTAAAGGCGGCACCGTCTTCTGGTTCACACTGCCGATGATGGAAGAAACCTAGCGTTAATTTTCCATTCACATGGCTTTCAAAAGCTGGCACAGTTGATGCAATAACAATTCAAATCGACAGTATAGCCAACTGATTGGAACCTGGTCTATGGACATGTGGATCGGTCAGGATCAGCAGATGGAGCAGCGTCCGGCGGCCACGCTCGTCACGTTTGCATCACTGCTGGCACTGCCTAGCTGGCAGCTTGAACAAACCATGTATGCCGAACTTTCACAAAACCCGGCGCTCGAATTGCAAGAGGCCGATGTGTGCCCGCGCTGTGGCAATTTACGGAATGATGGAGTCTGCTACTTTTGCCTTGAAAAAGATCGGATTGACCCGGAAGAAGCATTCCAGCGGATGGAGTCGGGGCGTCCGCTTGAGGAAGATTTCGATCTGTTCAGCATCGTCGCTGCGCCCCGCACGCTGGCCGAAGAACTTACCGAACTGGCGCATACTGTATTGCCCAAAGACGATCACTTCATCGCCGATTTTCTGATTAACAGCCTGGATGACAATGGCCTGTTATCGCTGCAAATCGGTGACGTAGTGCGCTCTATCGGCGCGGAAAGCGCCCGCGTCAAAGACGTGCTTGCCATGCTTCAGCGACTCGGCCCGCCGGGTGTGGGTGCGCGTGATGCTCAGGAATGCCTGATGCTGCAACTCGAACGGCTGGAAGCCGCAGACCGCGTGAATCCGCTAGCCCGCCCGATTTTGCAAGATCACTTGAAGGATTTGGCGCAGGGGCGCTACGTGGAGATCGGACAGGCACTTGGAGCAACCGCCGATGAGGTGATCGAGGCGCGTGATTTCATTCGTGAAAAATTGCGGCCTTACCCGATTATCACCTCTAAAGACGGCG
>JBBSEU010000081.1:0-20391 GCA_038239365.1 Aggregatilineales bacterium | reverse complement strand
TCCTCGAAATGGAACCACTGGCACAGTCCCAACGCCGGATTGAAATGATGAAACGACGGCTTGAGCGTGCCATCGGCGCGCACCAAGCCCATGTAGAAATGCCGATAGTAGGCGCTGCCTTCGCTCTCTTTATGGCGAGTAGTTGCTTCCCAGGTGGGCGGCAGATCGAGCAGACTGTACCAGAAAACACGCTCCGCCCTGTCTAACAAAAGATCGGCGGTGCGCTGCAATCCAAAAACCTGCACTTCATCCGCGCCAAAGGTCGAAGCGCCCACTTCTGTTACCCAGATCGGCAGGTCAGTCACGGCGCGAATTTCATCCAGTTTTTTCGGCCAATCGTTAAGCTGCCAGTGATTCCAATCCAATGGAAAACCATGTACCGCGACGGCATCCAGTTCGGCCAGCGCGCCCTGCCGTTCCAGCAGTTGAATAAACGTCGGATCAATCGGTGAAATGCCGCCCAACACCAATTTGAGCGATGGCCGAATCGAACGGACCGTCTCCGCCGCAAAGCGAATCATGGCGGCAAAATCGCGCCACCCCGCGTCTAACTCGAAATCCCAGTGCGAAACATTATTCGGCTCGTTCCAGAATTTTACGGCTTCAATCATAGTTATCTTCCTCATTTTCGCGCCAATCGCGTCCGGTGGCGGCCAGCAGTTCCGCCGCGTTCCAGGTGCTGACACTCGACGGGCGTTCCGGGTTCGGTTCGCACAGATAGATTTCGTGTCCCAGACAGTCGGTCACGCGCATTCCGGCGGAGCGCAGCATCGCCAGCACGCCTGCATGATTGGCCGCCCACCAGTTCGTCGGATCATCTTCAAAGGTGTGTTCGATAAAGGCCATCTTCGGCCAACCCGGTTCGCCCATCGCCTCACGGTTGTTGATCGATAAACCATCCGTTGTTTCGTAAACGTCTTTGCCGGGCATGGTCAGTGTTTGAAAGACGAGCTGCCGCCGCACTTTTTGCGAGACGATATCCAGGCCAAGCATTGGGTAGCGCAGGTGATAGAACACGCCCATGAACAGCACCAGGTCGAAGGTTTCAGCGGTATGCGCCAGATCATAGACTTGCATCTGACGGAGCGTGATCTGATCGCTCAGGCCGCACTGCTCCGCCGCCCAACGCGCCTGTGCCAGATAATGCGAATTGATGTCGATCCCAGTGACGTGTGCGCCGCGCCGTGCCAGTTCGATGCTGTAGAATCCGGCGTTACAGCCAATATCAAGCGCCGTCCAGCCAGTCAGATCAGCGGGAATATGCGACTCAAGCCGCGCCCATTTGTAGGCTGGGAAATCGCCTAATGGGTGCTGTGGCGCAGTCTGTGTGCCATCTGGCAAATGAAGATTATGAAACCAGGGCTTGAGCGCCTCGATCTGCTGCGCCTGTTCGCTGATTCGTGTGTCGGTCATGCCAGCCGCTCCGTGATGTACCCTTCTAACTGCGCGGCGCGATGGGCTGCCGTGTGTTCAGCCAAAACGCGGGTCCTTGCCCGTTCGCCGATGGCATGTCGTTCAAGGTCGGGCAGATCGCGCAAATAACGGAGTGTGTCCGCCGCGTTACGTGCGATCAAAATTTCTGAGCCGATCTCGAAAAACGTATCAAGTCCCGGCCATTCATCGCTGATGATCGGGACGCCGCACGCCGCCGCCTCGAACAAACGCACACTGGGCGACCAACCCGCCCGGATCATATCGGCGCGCGTAACATTGAGCGTGAAGCGGGTGGCGTTGTAAAAAGCGCGATGCTCAATCGGCGGCAAATGTTCGATCCGTTCGACGTTGGGCGGCCATGCCACATTCGGCGGGTATTGCGGCCCCGCCACCACGAACCGCCCATCTGCCCACGTTTGCGCCGCATCGATCAGCAGCCGAGTCAGCGTCGGTTGGCGATCTGCGCTGTAGGTGCCCATATAGCCCAGGTCGTAGCGCGGCGGCGTCGCTTCTGGCCTGTACAACGTCGGATCAACTGAACAGTAGAGGGGGCGGGCAGCTTGTGCGCCATATTCCTGCTCTAATTGATCAAGCGTTGGCCCACCCGTGAATGACAGGTACAGGCCATAGCGCGGGATCAATGCCGGACTCAGATACTCGTCATCGCCGCGTGCCAGCTTTGCCAGTGTCACAGGCGTATCAATGTCGTAGAATGCGCTCAAACCTTGCGCTGTCGTTGTAACCCATTCACCCACTGCCACACCTTCGGGCACATAAGAGCCAACGATCACGCAGTCACCGGCTTGCACGTCGCGGGTGTAGCAATCGCTCAGTTCATTGAAATTCGTATATAAGACGGTGCGGCCATAGGGTGGGTGGGGCAGATCGCGGTTCGCGGCATACCAGGGCACATCGCGTTCCAAAAACAATACGTCGTGGCCGCGCGCCGCCAGTTCGCGCACCAATCCGCGATAGGTGGTGGCGTGTCCATTACCCCACGACGAGGTAATCGACAAGCCCAGTATGACGATCTTCACGGCATTTGCTCCGCCTGATACGCGCCGATCACCGCTTCAAATTGCAGCGCCCGATGCGCGTAGGTGTGTTCGGCCAGGATTCGCGTTTGTGCCCGCTCGCCCATGAGCCGCGCCGCTTCGGGCATTAGTGCCTGTACATAATCGGCTACTTCCGCGCCATCGCGTGCAACCAGCACTTCGCGCCCCGGCTCAAGGAACAACTCGATCCCGCGCCACGCGTCCGTGATCAGGCAAGCGCCCGCCCCTGCTGCCTCAAAGACGCGCGTCGGCGGTGAAAAGCCAAAGCGTGCCATGCTCTCCCGGTTGATGTTCAGAACGGCTTTGGGCGTCCGGTTGAAAGCGTTGTGATCGGCGGTATAGACATGCCCCACATAATGCACATTGGCAGGCATCGGTTTATCGCCCCAACCACTGCCGCCCAACACAAAGCGGTAATCCGGCAGTGTGGCGGCGGCACTTAGGAAAAACTGCTCGACACGTGCTTCCCGATCCGGCAGCCGATTACCCAGAAAGCCCAGATCAGCTTCAAAGCGTGGATCAGGCGCGACGGGATAATGCGTGGCCGGGTCAAGCGCGTTATAGATACCAATGCACTCACGCGCCCCAAGCGCCCGATAGGCCGACTCGACGGGTTCACCGCCGCCATAGGTCAAAATCAGATCATAACGCGGGATTAATGCCCCGAATGGATCGGCGGCATTGTTTTGTACGCGCTCCAAAGTGGCAGGCGCGTCCACATCCCAGAAGATGATCAGGTTGTGCGGCGTTTTCAAATCGAGTACGGCGGCTTCAAGCAGTTCATCGAATATGCCTACGCCACTGGCTTTGACGATCACATCCGCACCGCGTGCTGCATCTAAAGCGCGCTGTACGCCGTCTGTGCCTGTCCCTTCGTAGACCACCACGCGCGCCCAATCGGGATCGGGTATGTCACGGTGCTGCTGGCGTTCATAGGCGTCCGGCTCATAAAACGTGACGCGATGACCGCGCGCGTGCAGCGCCCGAATGATCCCGCGATAATACGTGGCCGCGCCGTTCCAATAGGCCGAAACCAGACTCGATCCAAAGAAGGCGATGTTCAAACCGTGTGTCATAGGTGAAGTTCCGTTTCAGGAGTGGTAAGCGATTCATAAATCGCCAGTAATTCGTCGACGCGATGGGCGCAGGTGTGCCGCGCCCGGATCGTCGCCAGACCGTGTTCACTGAGGGATTGTGCCAGCGCCGGATCATTCAGCACGTCATGCAGGCAGCGGCGCATCTCCGCACCATCACGCGCCACGAGATAATCTTCGCCGGGCGTAAACAGGTTTTCGGCGTCTTGCCAGGGCGCGCTGATCAACGGAATGCCGCAAGCCATCGCCTCAAAGGGACGAATCGTCGGGATGCCGGGTAATGCCGCAACATACGGGCGTCGCGGAACATGCACCGTCACGCGGTACTGTGCAAAAACCTCTGGCACGCGAAAGTTGGGCAGCCAGCCGCCATACTCAATTCCAGCCTGAGCCAATGCCGTCCGTGCCTGATCGGGGTAACGCACACCATAGACACGCGCGTTCAGGCCAAGCGCCCGCACGGGTTCGATCAGAAATTCGTGGAGTTCGGCGATACGTTCGTCATCACCCCAGTTGCCGATCCAGATTAGATCATTCGCCTCACCCCCCGCCCCCCTCTCCGCAAGCAGAGAGGGAGAGTCAGAAGCAGCTAGATCACCCCTCTCCGTAAACGGAGAGGGGTTGGGGGTGAGGCGAATCTTCCCCACTCTTGGGTAGAACACGCGCGTATCGGCGGCTTCATGCCATGTCCAGGCGTGCGCCGCCCAACCATTCTGTAGATACAAGTCGCGGATCACGCCGCCGAAGGCCAGCACGCCGTCATACTGTGATAGATCGTAGGCCGCAATGCCCGCCGGGTCTGTGATAGCGCGATGATGCGTATCATGGAACAACAGGCGATAGGGTTGGTTTATCCGGGCGTGATGCTGCCCAATGCGCCGCACCAGTTCGTGATCGTTCCACTCGTGGACAAGTACCAAATCTGCCCCGTCCAATACCTGATCTAAATCGAGCGACTCCAATCGATAAAATATGCTCTCCAACCCCGGATAGACGGCGCGGAAATCTTGAATAGGCGCATCACCATATTCGGCGCGCATGTTGGCAAGGCTCCAGCCATTCTCAGGCTCATACACGCGCACATCATGGCCGCGCGCCAGCAATTCCGAGACGATCCCCCGCAAAAAATGCGCGTTGCCGTGATTCCAATCGGAGAGCAGTGAGTGATAAAACATCACGATACGCATACGGGTTGATCCTTTATCGTGTGGTGGGTGATGAGTTGCCGATAGATCGCGCGGTAGCCATCCGCCATCCGCTCTGCCGAGAAGGTCAGCGCCCGTTCGCGGGCTAGCAGGCCAAGCCGAGTGCGTTCAGCCGGGTCATTGATCAGCTGACACAACATTGCGTGAAGGGCGTCTGAGTCATCAGGCGGCACGAACAGCGCCATACCATCCCAGTTTTCGCGCAGGCTTGGAATATCGCCCAAAACCAACGCGCAGCCCGATAGCGCCGCCTCTAATACAGACAGGCCAAATGGCTCATAACGGGCAGGCAGCGCATAAATCGAAGCGCGCGCCAGCCAATCTGCGACGCTGGTTTCATCGAGCCGCCCCAATGGATGCACACTCGACACATTCCGAAACAGGCCGCCCGACGGATGCTGTGCCTCCCCGGCGATGTACACCGGCCACGCTAATCGCGGCGCAATCCCCGCGAGCAGTGCCGCGTTTTTGGCTTCGTCCCACAAGCGCCCCATCGTCAGGATGAACGGTGCTTTCGCTGCTGGCGCAAAACGCTGCGGATCACGTCCATTGGGGATCACTGCCGTTGCCCGAAGTGAGCCATAATGTCGTTCCAACGCGACACGCATCGTCTCCGACGGCGCAATCACCTGATCAACGGCGCGCAGTCCGGCGCGTGCAGCGTCACGATAGCGATCCCAACTGAGTGGGGCGGCGTCCCCTTTGACGGCTTCCCACCAGGACAACACACACGAATGCCCGACGATCAGCGTTGGCGCTTGCCAGGGCAGCGCCCCATGTGCGTAGCCATTCAGGTGAATCACGTCCGGCCTGTACTCTGCTTCAAGTGCCAGCAGCCAATCTCCGGCGCACGCCACATCGTCCCAGGGCGCATCCATCCATTCCAGCTTGTAGGCGCTTTCGCAAAGGGTTAAGTTCGGCAGATGACTGGCGGCGCGCTGTTCGGCACTGAGCGGCGCACCCATCGTTGCCAGGATGATCGTGTGATCGCCCTGAGCAAGCAGTGTTCGCGCCAACTCAAGCGCATACGTCCACACTCCGCCGACGGTATCCGCCGTCATCAGAATGCGCGTCACGCCCCGACTCGCTCCAATTCAGCGAGCGGAATGACTTCCTGCTCCTGAATATCGCTGAACGATGTGAAGCCACCCAGATAATGGGCGTGAGCGCGCTCCCACGCTTGATCATCCGGCACACCCCACAATTTCGTGTAGTCCGGCGAACCAGGGTACGGAAACAATGGCACTGGCTCATTTGCCCAGACGCCGTGTGCCCGCAAGTGCGCCCGCCACGCATCGACGGCTTGCGCTTCGTCCACTTTGGCGTCGATCAGATTAGCCTGAACAAACGCAATCCCCTTTTTGGCATGAATGAGTCGTTCGGTTAGTTCGTCGGTGCTGAGTTTGCAGTTTTTATCGAGCAGTGCGCGGCCTTCGGGTGAAATGCTCTCCACACCCACTTCAACCGAAACGCAGCCCGCCCGCCCCAACAGATCGAGCATATCGAAGTCCCACAGATCGATCCGCGTTTGCACGCCAAACTTGATGTGACGTTCGGCGACGGCTTCCAACAATTCTCGATTCGGCAGGAAAATTTCGTCGATGAAATAAATGTACTCGATCCCTTGCGCGACGAGGCCATCCAGTTCTTCCAAAATGACATTGAGCGGGCGCTTGCGATAGCGATTACGAAAGTTATCTTTCGCACAGAACGAGCAGTGATAAGGGCAGCCGCGCGACGTTTCCATCTCCGCGCCGGGGCCGAGTGCTGCCGCATCGAAGCGGTGGTGATGATGCTGATGCACCCTGACTGCCGAGTCCGGCCAATGCAGCGCCGGAAGCGCGGCCATATTCGAGGCGTGCGGCGTCCCCTGCACCTGAATCGCTCCGCCCGCATAATAGGCCAGCGACGGAATCTCATCCCAGGCGCGATCCGCCAGCATCGGCAATATTTCTTCGCATTCGCCCAGAATGACCAGATCGGCGTGTGTCTTGAGGAGCGTTGGGCGCGGCGTCGTTGAGCCATGTGGCCCGACGATCACCGCATGTGCGTTTGGGTTCAGCACGACGCGCAAATCGGCGACGGTTTCTGTCGGGACGCGCAGTTCGGGCGGGGCGCAGCGCCAGAACAGATAACTCGGCGCGGTGGTGATCACGGCAAAGTCCGGCGCGAAGGCAGCCACCTGATCGCGTATTTGTTCACGACTCAGCGCGTTCAACTGCCCATCGACGATCAATACCTCGTGCCCGGCCTGCTCCAACAGCGCCTTCGAGTAGCCGTATTCAAGCGGCAAGTGCGGCGCTCGGCAGCCAAAATAAATGCTGCCCTCAAATGTCCAGTTCGGATTGACCAGTGCGAATCTTGCGTGTGTCATGGTTTGCGCTCCTGTGCCGCGACTCCCTGTGTTTCGATTAGCCATTCGTACAGACGCTTTACGCCTGCCGCTGGGTTGACACGCGGTGCCCAGCCCGTCGCTGCCCGGAATTTGCGCGTATCGGATACGTAATAACGCTGATCGCCGACGCGCCAATCATCGAAGTGAACAATAGGCTTCTGATCATGCACCCGTTCGATCATGGTAATCAGTTCCAGCAGACTCACTGTGTTTTCTGCGCCACCACCGATGTTGAAGGCTTGTCCGCTCAAGCGATTCATATTGGCCTGAGCCAGCACGAACGCATCGACCAGATCATCCACAAACAACACATCGCGGACTTGCATCCCATCGCCGTACAGTGTGATCGGCAGCCCGGCCAACGCCGACTTGACGAAGTGTGCTACCCAACCCTGATCTTCCGTACCACACTGATGCGGGCCGTAGATGCAGCTCATACGGAAAACCACCGTCTTCAGGCCGAAAGTACGCGCATAATCGCGCACATACTGATCGGCAGTGCCTTTTGAGCAGCCGTAAGGACTATGAAAATCGAGCGGACGTGTTTCATCGACGCCCTGGGCATAAGCGGAGAGGGCATCTGGTTCGTAACGGGTGGTGTCGGGCGCAATCGACAGATCATCGAGACTGCCGTAGACCTTGTTGGTTGAGGTGAACACGAGCGGCGGCGGCGTCTTGAGCGCCCGCAACGCCTCCAGCAAATTCAACGTCCCGACGGCGTTCACTTCAAAATCGCCTACCGGATCAATCAGGCTGGTTGTGACGGCCACCTGTGCTGCCAGATGAAAGACCTGCCCGGCCTGTGCGGCTGCCCAGCGTACCGCGTCTGCATCCCGAATATCTGCGATCTCGACCTGTAAGCGTTCACCATGTTGTTCGGTCAGCCAGCGCAAGTTAGCGTCTACGCCGGGGCGCGATAGATTATCGAATAACAGCACGGGTTGCCCCATTGCTAGCAGTCGATGGGCTAAATTCGTGCCGATGAAGCCCGCGCCACCCGTGATAAGTATCGGATTTGCGGATTTATTGCGTGTACGTGGGTTGCTCATATGGCTAACCCTCGCGCGCTGAGTTCAGCCGTCGCTTCGGCCACCCGATCTACCGCGATTTGACCTTCCAACCATTCCGCCAACTCCTGCAAGCCGCTTTCCAGTGACACACGCGGCTCATAGCCAAGAACAGCTTGTGCATGACTGATGTCCGCGAAACAATGGCGAATATCACCGACACGATACTTACCCGTTAACTGTGGGTGAATATGCGGCTTGCCCAGGGCGGTGGCGGTACGTTCGGCCAATTCACGAATGGCGTACTGCTGACCGCTGCCGATGTTGAATACTTGCCCCGCCGCTTCCGGCACTTCCAACGCCAGACGGCAGGCTTGCACAATATCGTACACGCTCACGAAATCACGTTTCTGGCAGCCATCCTCAAACACGAGCGGCGGATTATCATTGAGTACCCGTGAGGCAAAAATTGCCAGCACGCCCGTATACGGATTCGAGAGCGCCTGACGGGTGCCGAACGCATTGAAAAAACGCAAGACGACTGTCGGGATGTTGTAGGCACGCCCGAACAACAGACACATACGCTCCTGATCATATTTTGAGAGCGCGTAAATACTGGGCAGCGTAGGCGTTTTCGATTCGGGTGTCGGCACTGGCACAAGCGGTTCACCCTGCGCGCTCCGCAGTTCCCAATCCGCCGCCTTAAGCTGGTCTAAGGATCGCTCTGGTGCTTCCGCGATGCTCCCATCACTGGCACGGTACAGCCCTTCGCCGTAGATGCTCATGCTGGACGCGATCACCAACTTTTCAACCGGATGCTTGATCAGCCCTTCCAGCAAAACCGCCGTACCCAGATTATTGATGCTGGTATATTCCGCGATCTCGTACATGCTCTGGCCGACACCGACAATGGCCGCGAAATGATACACCGCGTCGATACCGTGCAGCGCCCGCGTAATGGCAGCCGGATCGCGCACATCACCGATCATCAGTTCCACATCCGCATTCAGATAGTCCGGGCGGGCGCGCTCTACGCCGTGTACCTGCGGCGAAAGGTTATCCAGAACGCGGACGTGATCGCCGCGTCTCAGGAGTTCGTCGGCCAGGTGTGAGCCAATAAAGCCCGCCCCGCCAGTAATCAAGACCTGTTTGCTCATCGTGTCTATCCTTGTCGGTCAGATTTGCAACTCATCATACAGGCTGCTACATCGTATTGCCAGCTAATTTCATAGTTGAGCTTGAACGTTTTTATGGTTGAGCTTTGTACCCTTCTAGGAACAAGAGCCGCAAACACAACAGAAGCCATACCGAAATTTATTAGCCTGGAGTGCATGACCAGCATCTAAGTAGAAGCAAAAACAGGCGCACAATTCTGGCAGGGGTTAGCAACCTGAACAATTCAGCCGCCAACCCACGACTTAATCAACAAAACGGCGGCTAATCCCATGATAACAATCGTCAGACCGCCCAGAAAATTCGTCAGGCGGCTGTTCACCCGATCCCCCATGATCTGTCGATTATTGGCAATGTGCATCAGGACGATCAGCAGTAGCGGCGCTAAAAGGCCGTTCAACACGCCCGCGCCGACAAGTGCCGTAATCGGGTTAATCCCGGTGAAATTGAGCGTCATCCCGATTAGCGTGGTAGCGGCGATGATCGTGTAGAACTGCGGGGCGCGTTTCGGTTTAGCATTTAAGCTGCTTTTCCAGCCAAAGGCTTCAGCCAATGCGTAGGCACTTGAACCCGTCAACACGGGCACCGCCAACAGCCCGGCACCGACCAGCCCCACTGCGAATAGCAAGCGCGCGGCATCACCCGCCACCGGGCGCAGTGCTTCCGCCGCTTCGGTGGCCGATTGCACGCTTGTCTGGCCTGCCGTAAATAAAGTGCTGGCTGTTGTCAGGATGATGAAGTACATAATCAGGTTGGAGAAGAACATGCCCGACCCAACATCCCAGGCGCTGCTTTGCAGTTCCTGATCCGTCGCGCCGATCCGTTGACGCAGCCGCCAGCGCCCCATCTGCAATTCCTGTTCGACGGCCTGCCCGCTCTGCCAGAAAAACAGGTAGGGCGATAGGCGTGTTCCCAGAATGGCGACAATCGTCAGCATAAATGTGTTATCAAAGCGCAGTGTCGGGATGAACGTGTGACGCAGCACTTCACCCAGGTCTGGCCGTGCGAACAGTGCCGCGCCAACATACGCAAATAAGAGGAGTGCCAGCCATTTGAACAGGCGCATGATCAAACGGTATGATCCCCAGATTTGCAGAACAAGGATCGCCACTGCAATCGGAACGGCCAAAACTGGAATTGGAATGGGCACAAATAAGTTGAGTGCCGCCGCAATCGCGCCAATATCTGCGCCTGCGTTAATCGTGTTAGCAATAACCAGTGCCATGACCAGAATATATAGCAGCGGGCGCGGATAACGCTGCCGCAGCACGCCCGCCAGACCCATTCCACTGACCATGCCGATTTTGGCGCACACGAACTGTACAATCAGCAGCAGTGGCAGCGTAAAGAGCGCCGTCCAGAGCGTCGCCAAACCAAACGATGCGCCCGCAACGACATAGCTCCCAATGGCCGACGGATCGTCATTCGATGCACCTGCGATAATTCCGGGGCCAAGCACACGCAGTACCCGCCGAAATGGATTGGATGGTGTTGCCAAACCTACCTCAAGTCTATTGCATTTTCGCCTGATCAGGGCTGAGGTTTAGCAAAATACCAGCCGCGATATACTTTGCACAAGGTATTCGATCAAAGAAATCTGCTTAACGTGGGCAGCCCTGCACCTGCCAATCGTAGAATCCTTCCGTCAACTGCTCTCCCTGCCACTGATCGCCCTTGCGCCAAACCAGGAACAACAACGGAATGTTTCCGCCCTCGACATTTGTATCGGTTTGAATGCACCATAACTCATCGACATGGCGAATATTTTTGTCGCCTTGCACACTTCGGATGATCCTGGCATTCTCTTTGCGCGCATCGCGCATCAGCTTGCGGGCGGTGGCTTCGGGTTCAGCGACAGGTGCTGCTGCCGAACAACCGACCAGTACGAGCAGGGAAATCACCATCAGAAGTTTACGCATAAGGGAAATTATTCCGCATGATCAAACGTTGGCTGTATTTTACCGTAACCGTCGCAATCCTGAGCGCATGGCAACCCGCTGCCGCGCAAACCCAGACGCCGACTCCGACGGCTTCGCCCCAACCCGATAAGACCCACAACTACAATCGCTGTCTGAGCATTGCCAGCGACTCGAATGGCTACGGCCATGTCACCTATCAAATTCCCGGCGGCGATGTGGCGATCAGCTATATCACGCCGCTCTGGATTCCGATGCAGCAGGCGTTGATCGAGGCTGGTCTGACGGATTTTACAGTCGTCGATGGCAGTTTGTCGGCGGGGGCACTCACCGGGCAGGATCAAACCGATTATCTGGCGAGTCCGGCCTATGGCACTCTGGTACGCGCACATTGTGCAGTGGTCAGTGTTGGCCCCTTTATGCCGGATGTGGCAGCGGGCAAAGCCGAACCACGTGATTATGTCCTCAAACTGCGCCAAATGGTGGGCGATCTGGTACATGCTTCACCCGATAGCAAAATTTTGATTCTCAACTTTTACTACACCTATCGCGCCGACTTCACAGTATCCAACTCCGGTTTCGGTATGACCCCACAACGAATTGCGGCCTTCAACGCGGCCATTGCCAACGAATGCGGCTTTGATGCGAAACTGGGCAGTATTCCGCAAGTGGTGTGTGTCGATACGACCTTGTTCTTTGAGGGGATGGGCAAAGACTATGTGTTGGGGCTTACGTCCAAAGCGGACTATGAGGCCAGCCTGTTCAAACGCAACCGCTACACAACCCTGATCGATGAGTATTGGTCGCAGCACCCGGACGGCACGCTGATCGGCGATGGGATTCATTTGAGCCTGGCCGGGCGGATGCGGTTCGCGCGCGAAGTGGCGAAAGCCGTTGTGACGGCCTTGAGCGTGAAGCAATGAGTGCCCGCTTTTCAAACTGAGAGACCAAAAGCAAGCGGCTGGTTTGTGTTTATTGAGCGATGGCTGTAGAGTCTCCTGTAACAAATTGTTTTAGCGAAAGTAGCGCCTGATGAGAAGATGGTTTGTTTGGAGTACCCTTGCACTCGTATTCATCGTCGGAAACCTGGCGGCCAGCAGCGTTAGCGTTTCTGCACAGAGTGGCTCACCCACCGCCGTTCCAAGCCCAACCGTGACGCCCTTTCTGACGGAAGTGGTTGTGCTGTTGGCACCGCTGCCCAAACTGGGCACACTCGATCCCACTCCGGCGATCCGTGCTGCACTGACCACGCAAACGTTAAAAAACTACACCAAAGTTACCATTACGAGCGCGCCGCAAGCCTTCAAAAGCAGTGATGAAGCGCGCGGCTATGCCGCCCAGAAGGGCAAGTTCCTGATGGCGATCTGGGGCGAGGCCACGACTACCGCGCCGATCATCCATTTCGAGATGCTGCGCCGTCTCGAGAACGAGTCATATAACCCGCTGTTACGTCAGAATACGACGGCTGGCGGTGTGTACGGCTTTCTGGACGATGTACAACTTCCGCTGGATGCCAAACTGGATGCGAAAGCGATTACCTCCTTCACCCAGGCACAAACCTATTTCGCCGCCGCCAATTACGCGCAGGCACAAACGGCCATTCTCGACGTGAGCAATTACCTGGAAGCGAACAATGCGGTTCAGCGGGTTGCCTTAACGTCTGAAGTCGATTTCGAGATCGGCTTTCTGGCGGCACTGCGCGGTCAGGATAACGCCGCCGGTCCGCTGCTTGCAGGCGTCGCAGACGCCGATGTACGTCCGGCACTGAAAGCGATGGCAAATGTTGAACTGGCCGCTATTCTGCTCAATGAACGTTCCTATGCAGAAGCGACAACTTATGCTGAAAAAGCATTGGAGATCGACAGCAAATCGGTCTGGGCACTTCTGACACGCGGCAGCATCAACTTTCAGCAGCGCAACGATCAGGCCGCACTCGATGACTATGACGAGGCGCTCAAGAATGATGCTCAAAACCAGTTTGCGCTTAATGATCGCGGCTGGTTGCAATACCTGAGCGGCAACACCGATGAAGCACTCAAGGATTTGACGGCAGCGATCAAGATCGATCCGCGCTATGTCGATGCCTACCTGAATCGCTCAACCGTCTATCGCGCGCAGCGGGCAGGCGGTCCGGCGTTGAGCGATGCCACAATGGGCGTCACGCTCAGCCCGAATTATGCGCTTGGCTATTCCTTGCGGGGCAATTTGTACTATGCCTTCGGTGAATATGATCTGGCACTAGCCGATTACAACCGCGCGGTGGCGCTTGATCCGACGGATGGCGTCGCCTACAGCAATCGCGGCGGGGCTTACGAACAACTAGGCAATGATACTCAAGCCTTCCAGGACTACACGCGCGCTATATCCATTGATCCGTCCGATGCGTTCGCCTATCTGGATCGAGGCCGTATTTACCTGAAACGTGGCGAATACGAAAACGCCATTCTGGATGAGTCGCTGGCGATACAGTTTGACACTCGCAAAAGTGCGCCAGTCGCCTACTACTATCGCGCGCAAGGCTATCAGGGACTCAAGCGTTGGAACGACGCGATTAAGGATTACACCAAGTACATCAGCGCCAATGCAAATGGTCAGTATGTAGCTGCGGCAAAGGCATCGATCACGGCTATTCGTACCTTATTGACGCCGACTCCGCTGCCCACTGATCAGCCCTCGGATACGCCCGAACCGAGCGATACGCCAGAGCCGACCAACACCATTGCGCCGACAGCGACCCACGTGCCAACCAAAGTGCCAACATTGTTGCCCACTCCAACACTTGTCCCCACCTTAAGTGAAGCGGACACGATTGGCACTTCGGTGGCTCAGACGGCCACTATCATCGCCCGCAATACGAAGATCGCAGCGACGGTGCAGGGCATGAATGGCGTCGCCACTGCCGCCGCGACCACCGCCGCAACGGTCAACGCAACGGCAACCAGCCGCTCGTTTGCAACCCAGACCGCTGCGCCAAGCAGTACACCTACCACCGCCGCTACTCACGTAGCCACTGCTGTGGCAACTTCGGCGGCCACGTCGGTAGCCACCAAGAGCAAGTAAACCGCTCAAACCGTGAACTCGGCGTGATGTTACACGCCGAGTCACCCTCACATCGAAACGCGAATCACGACCAGTTTATCAACATGTTTAGAAAGCGTAGCGAATGTGGCAGTACGGCATGTGCTGTTTAAGCAGTGTGCAGAACTGATCGACCATCCCGCGCTTGATATTGAGTCGATAGCGGACGTTTTCGCCGCCTGTGCCGGATATTTTGGTTTCCTGCAATGACGGCTGCCACAACACCGCCTCGGCCTTTGGATGCCAACGCAGATTGACTTCGTGTAGCGCCTCGTTATGCGTCAGAAAGATCACCTCAGCGGCTAACTGCGCCCTTGCCGCCGGGCTGATCGTGTCGTCGATTTGCTGGAACAATTCAGCATACGCCGTCAGCCAGTTATCGTAGAAAATAACCGGGCCAAAACTCAGATTGACCTCGTAACCTGCTTCCACAAAGTCATTGATAGCGCCGATTCGCTCACTGATCGGTGACGTGCGGACATCCAGCAGCCGCGACATGGAATCGGGCATCAGACTGAAACGAAGGCGAGTGCGACGCTGTGGATCACAATTGAGCAAATCACGGTTGACATACTTGGTGGCAAATGTCATCTTGGCGTTCAGTGTGTCACGAAACAGACCAATCATATCCGGTATATTGTCCGAAATGAGCGCATCAACCGCACAGTCGCTGTTCGTGCCGATTTCGTACACCCACAAACGCGGATCGGCTTGCGTCGGTTCCAGCTTCCAGCCTTGTTTGCCCGCGTGTCGCTGAATCGAGCGGCAAATTTGCTCGATATTGACGAACGTCGTAATCGGATTAGCGAATCCTTTGCGGCGCGGCACATAGCAGTATGGGCAGCTTAATGTGCAGCCATTCGCCTGTGAGGGCGCGATAAAATCAGCGCCGCGTTCGTAGGGTGTGCAGGTTTGCGATTTCTTGACGCCAAGCACCAAAACGGTTCGCTTGATTTTGATCCAATCTTCGACCAGGCCAGCGTTGCCATGTAGTTCGGGAATTTGCCAGTGTGAGGGAACTTCAATGTGTTGTGCGTCAGGGTAGCGTGCCAGAATTTCGCGGCCACGTTCATAGGCTGGCACTTCGGGTTCAAGATAAATCGTGTCGATGTTCAGCAGATGGTCGGTTTTTGTTAGCATAGCCTCCTAACGAGTAGCGACAAACGCCCATAAAAACGCGCCAATGTAGAACACAAGCCCAACCGTCGCGCTGGCACAATGGGGTCGTGTGCCCGCCCGAAAGCGCGGCAAAATCGCCATACAAACCGCAATCGGGACGATCAGCCAGAACCAGGGCTGACCCCATGCGCTCCACAGCACCGCGAACAACGTTAACCACACCGCTGCAAATAGCACATGATGTGCCCAGCGAAACGGATGGGTATTCACCCAGCCAAGTTGCGCCGATGTGCCTAATGCCGCCGTGCCAAGATAGGTTGCGAGACCAATAATTATCCAGAACATCACGCCAATTTTAGCGCGATGATCAACTGAGCGGCGCAATCCTCATCCAGCATTAACACCCGAACGGCACGGTAATATTGTATTGCGCGCCAATCTCATGCAGTTCATAACCGACGCGCAGTTGCCCGGTAACGGGCTGATCGCTTTGCAGCAGCGTCACATTTTCAACGTTGATGGTCAGGCTATAGCGCACCACCGCGTTTACCGACGGGGCAACCCACAAATCGCCTGCCGCCACTGTGAAGTTACCGCCGTCGCCCGTGTTCAGGATGGGCAGCGTCACGTCATCAGGCAGGAACGAGTATTCCCACGCCGCCAGTTTATTGATCGTATCGTGCTGACCCGTTGGAACCGCGTGCTTGATCCCACCTAACAGCGTCGCGGCGGTCAAATCAGCAATTTTGCGGCTTGGCGCATCAGTCACTTTGCCACACACTTTGCTGCTCTGCACCACCAGAAAATAATCGTTACCCAGCCGCACCGCTTCCACCGCGCGGTCATCCGTGACGCCGAAGGCCGTGCCGCTGGCACTGAACACGACTCGTCGGGCGCTGGTCAGTTCACTGCTGTAGATTTGTGCATCCAGCTTGCCCGCCGTCTTTTGTTGAGTCGTTGCAAAAATGCCGTCAAAGGTCAGCTTGAGACTGGCATTCCAGCTTGGCAGGCTCGTCAGGCGGGAATCGAGTGCCGGGAATGTCACGGATTGTTCAAATCCGATTGGCGGCGCATTCTGAGTCAGGTAAACGGCGGTGCCTGCCATTTCCAATGAACTGACCGTTGGCAGCGCGCCCGGCGCAGGGTTCAAATCGCAGGCCGTTAGCAGCACAACACATAATGCCAGACAGAGCGTTCGGATCAGCACATCATCGCCTTTATTGCCGGGTTCGCCTTTATTATACTCATTTCGCAATATGCACTGGCCCAATTCCGACCTGCGGCTGACCGTTTGCCAGGGCGGACTGCTTACTGAACGCATCGGACGCCGAAATGCTGAACAACCAATCACCCATGATACCGTCCGTCGGGATAGTGAGCGTATCTTCAAATGGGCGTCCCGGTGTCCAACAGGCGGGCGGATATTCCCAGTTCAGCGGTGCCCAGTTTCGACTATCACGTGTCGAGTGATCGGGCGGCACACTGACCAGTGAAAACACGTAAGGCCGCTGCACGAAGCTATCCGCGCGCCACTGTAAGCGAAGCGTGATCAGATCGGGTGTGGTATCGACGCTCAAACCTGCCAGCGTGAACCGATCCGCCCCATCTTGAAATTGGCTGTTGAGCATATAGATGGGCGAGTCGGCGGTGGGAGGATAGGGCGGCACCGTGAGCGCCGTGAAACCTACCCTCAATACAGCAGCCATACATAATAGGCATACCGCTTGCAAGGGTGCAACCATCTCGAAAATTGCGAAGTTGGCGGCGTGCCAGCGCGCCATCCAATCGGCGGCCAGCAGCAGCCAACACGGCGCAAAGAACAACCAGACGCGCCCCGTTTCGCCGCGCGCCGTGCCACTCAACACCAGTGCGATGATCGTGATCGTCATTGCCAGCCCAAAAATATCGGCTTTGCTTTCCAGATTCCGCATGGCAAACAATCGCCGGATAGATAGCAGCGCCAATGGTACACCCACGAACAGGAACATATCGTAGGGGTGCAGAAACAACCAGGGCACATACGGACGATCCAGTGTCAGGTGTGCGCTCAAACTCAAACTGATGATGTCGGCGATGGTAACACCCGATAACATCCCGTAGATCGCCCAAACCGAGAGACTGCCTAAACCAAAATAGATTAACTGTCGCACGGTGAGCAGCCAGCGTACCCGCAAAGACAAGAGTTCGCGGCGCAGCCATAACTGATCGTAAATGATGATCAGGACGCCACCCAGCAAGCCAAGCGGCACGAGCGAAAAATTAAGAAACGTGCCCGCCGAAACGATAAACCCGGCGATCAGAATCGGCAGTCCGCGCCGTTTTTCCAGACCGCGCCACAAAAACAAAAGCATCACCAGCGTCACCAGCGGGTAGAACGTGTTGAAGCGCGGCGTAAATAAAGCCATCCCCGGAATGAGCGGCCAGAAGGCAATAGCCAGCTGAGTCGTGCGTTCGCTAAAGATACGCCGCGCGAACCGAACGAGCGGCAGAATCGTCAGGGCAGCCCACAGCGGCATCGCCATTTCGATCCAGGCAGCGGCGTATTGACTGTTTGTCCAGGTGGTCATCAGTAGGTTTTGACATTGCAGCGGGCGCAGCAGCGTACCGAAGGTATCTGCCACAAAGGATACACGTTCCAGGGCTTTATCAGCGGTGTAAAACACCGAAAGCAATCCCGGCGGATCGAGTGCCACGCCGCTTGCCATGCGAGTTTGTTCGCGGTAGTGGGTCACGAATTCCGGCCAGTGGGTGAGCGTGCCGCGTAAATCGCTGATCATCGTCGAGGCGTACTGATAACCGCCCGTCAAAGTGGACGCCGTTCGAGTGAATAATAAATAGAGCGGGCTTCCTTGCAGGGTTAGCAGCAGCAGCGGTAAGAGTACGCTCCACACGAACGCCCAGAGTATCAGGCGCTGCGAACCCGTTTTGAGCAGCGTGTAAGTTCCGATACAATATATGATCACACCAACCATACACGGCACAACCCATAACGGGCGGGGCAGTTCATACGGCCACACCCAACCGAAGCCGCCGCGCAGTGCCGGAATCAGATTCGTTGTCAGTGCCGTGCAAAAGAGCAGGGTGATGATCCACAAGCCGCGTATCAGGCGGCTTTTTTTCCACAAATCGGGCATAAACGATTTCCACGAAAAGAACAGGCGATAGGGTTGAGTTTAACGTAAATGTGACCGAACTCCTGTTGACCTTTTGCCCTCGTATGGGTACAACCGTAGCATGCAACGTTGTCTGTAAAAGATCGTTATAAAATAGGTTCGGGGCGTGGTTGTTTTATGAATGAAATGGCCCTGGTGCTGATTGTAATTGGATTAATTGTGGCAGTGTGCCTCTCAAAACGGCGCGTGCGGCGGCCTGAACCGCTGAAACGGCTGTATCCGGGGGTAATAAATAAGGCAGAGTGGATGGCATCGGACGAAACAGTACACAACGTTGAAGCGGACTATCTGGCCGTGCAGCGTTGGTTAATCGAAGCAGCATTGTGCGACTACATGACCTTTTTGCGCGACCTGTCGCGTAATTTTAGCGGTGACGCGCTGCGTGAACACGAAAAAACGGTGAAACTGCACATGCGGAAGCGCGGCCCCCGTCTGATCGGTGTGGTGCGCGCGCATCATCAGGTGCAGGTACGGCGCTTCTCGGATGATGGTCAGACTTGCTATGTGCTGGATCATCAAACGGAACGCCGTATGGCGACTTACGATTATTGGACGAAGCGCCGTTTGCATACCCAGGATTTGGGCGCAGGCGTATACGTCTATCGGATGCTCTTTGATCGGGGATTGCAGCGTTGGAAGATCGATCAATTCATCCAGCAGCTTCCTACAGGTTGGGATGCGCTGTCCGTATCGAATGCCCCGATTCGTCTGACCGATGAACTCCCCATCGCTGCCGGGCGCGATATTTAGCCTGTCCTCACGAAAGAATATACTGTGCCCATTGAACCGGGATCATCAGCATCGACTGTCTTTGTCACGGGTGGAACGGGATTTTTGGGGCGCAGTCTGCTACCAACGCTGCTCAGTCAGGGTTGGCATGTGCGCGCGCTCACCCGCCAGCCGGAGCGTTATCCCTGGCTGGCCGAACTCCCGGTAGAAATCATCGAAGGCGATATTGAAGATCAAGCGGTCATCGAACGAGCGATACAGGGCTGTCGCTACGTGGTTCATGCTGCCGGACGGTTCCGCTTCTGGGGTAAGCGCGATCAATTTGAGCGCACGAACGTTCAGGGCGCGGCCAATGTGATGAATGCGGCGGTGCAGGCGGGCGTCGAAAAATTCATCCACGTTTCGACGCTCGTTGTGGTGGGAACACCGCTCCCGGATCGAATCATTGATGAGACGCACCCGACAAACCCACTCGATCCCTACCAGCGCAGCAAATTGAAGGGCGAACAGCTTGCCCTTGAGCATCAGCGCGAACATGGACTGCCAGTCGTCATTTTGCGACCGGGCGCGTTTTATGGTCCATATGGACGCTATGCGTTCAATCGCCTGTTCATCGAAGACCCCCTTAAAGGCTTGCTCATCAAAGTGAATGGCGGCCATTACATCACCTTTCCAGTCTATACGGGCGATGTGGCCGCCGGGATTGTAGGTGCGCTGGAACGGGGTACGCCCGGCGAGGTGTATAATATCTGTGGCGAGTCGCTGACCCACAACGAGGCGAACGCGATCATCAGCGACGAAGCGGGCATTTCACACTTTCGATTGAACATCCCCGGCTGGAGTCTGATCGCGCTGGCGCACGCCTGGACGGCGCTCAGCGAATACACAGGCGTCGAACCCTATTATCCGCTCAATCTGCGCTCATATGTGTTCAACAACTGGCGCGTGAACATCGACAAGGCCTGCCGCGAACTGGGGTTTGCGCCGCTCTCGTTCCGCGAAGGGATACGGCG